>JBEELA010000067.1:0-5320 GCA_041168365.1 Planctomycetota bacterium | reverse complement strand
GACTTCCGCCTTTCGCAGCAACTTCGTATTGCCGAATGGCTTCGACCATGTCCATCGGGACGCCGTCGCCTTTTTCATAGCGCTTGGCCTGAGCAAGAGATTCAGCAGGGGTGACTTGTGGGCGATCAGAGCAACCCATGATCACCATGATCAGCAGAGCTGCACTCGCGCTCGGACAAATCATTTTCGTTTTGCTCGCTCTTGTACTCATAATTAATATTCTATCTCTTCAAGGCAATGCAACGCAATTGACTTAAATGTCGACTTGAATTCCCAACTCGACCATTCGGCCAGGCGGAATAGAGAAATACAACGGATTGTTCGAACTGATTTGGGCAAGCGCACAGAAAATACGCTTCTGAAAGCCAGGCATCGCCGATCGTCCGCGTGGTGTGATGATCGTTCGGCCAAGGTAGTAAGTCGTCGTGCCTTCGCTTGTTTCGAGTCCTTGCTCTTCGGCAATACGAAGCAAGCGGGGGACGTCTGCAGATTGCAGAAAACCGTGTCGAGCGGAGAGTGTCCAGAAATTGTCGCCCATATTTGTGACAGTGACTTGATCTTCAGGATCAACAAAGGGAATGGATGTTGATTGCACAGACATCACAACCACCTGTTCGTGCAGGGCTTTATTGTGCTTGATATGGTGAAGCAATGTCGGCGGTACACCAGTTGATTGCGGAGTCAAGAAAACCGCAGTTCCTGGAACGCGAAGGATCGGATGTGTCTTCAAATTGTTCAGTAAGTGGACAAAATCAAGAGTCTGCTTCGAATATTTCTCGATCATAATCTTACGACCACGAGTCCAAGTCAGCATTAAAAAGATGATTGCGGACGCGATGAGCAATGTCAGCCAACCGCCCCTAGGAATCTTGAATACGTTTGTGACGACAAAGAGCAAGTCGACGGTCAGAAAAATCCCCCAAAAAATTCCACAGCGGATAAGTCCCCAACCCTTGTGGCGGAACATCAAAATTCCAAACAGCATCGTGACGATCGCCATATCCATCGCAACAGCCAGTCCGTATGCATGGGAGAGATGTTCCGATGTTCGAAAACTGACCACAATGAGGCTGACAGTAATCATCGCAATCACATTGAGTGATGGAACATAAATCTGTGATCCATGCTCCGAAGTATGGACTACGCGAAGGCGTGGCAGAAGCCCCATCAGAATCGCTGCATTTGTCAACGAGAACATTCCAGTGATGATTGATTGGCTTGCGATGATCGCAGCGGCCGTTGCAAGTAGCACCATTGGAATCAGTCCCCATTCTGGAACGAGGATGAAGAAAGGATTCACGATCGCATTGGGATCACGCATTAAGAGCGCGCCTTGGCCGAGATAACTGAGTAAAAGCCCAGGTAGCACCACGAAATACCAACACAAGATGATTGGCTTGCGACCGAAGTGACCAAGATCTGCATAGAGCGCTTCGCCACCGCTGACGCAAAGCATTGCCGCTCCTAAAACCGTAATGGCAGACCAGAAGGAGTGTTGAAAAATTTCAAGAATATAAAAAGGATTGAGTGCTTGGAGCACTTGAGGAGTCTTGACCACGCTCAAAAATCCAAGTAATCCAATCGTAAAAAACCAGACAATCATTACTGGTCCGAAGAGCCGGCCGATGTATGAACTACCTTTGCGCTGAATGGAGAAGATGCCAATCAGCACAACGATTGCTAATAAGATAATGACTGTTTCTGAAAAAATAGTGTTTTCGCGATTGCCAATTGGAGTCAGTTCTTTTAACCCTTCAAGCGCCGAAAGAACGGACATTGCAGGAGTGATCAGTCCGTCAGAGTAAAGCAGTGCTGCGCCTGCGATACCAAGCACGAAGAGCGAAGGTGGCAATTTGAAGACCGAACCTTCTTTCGAGTTTGGCAGGAGCGAAAGCAGCGCAAAGATTCCGCCTTCACCGCGATTATCTGCGCGAAGGATAAAAAATGCATATTTGATAGCAATGACAAAGATCAGCGTCCAGAAAAACAGACTGATCAGGCCGAATACAATGTCGTTTGAGACTTCGCTCGCTTCGGGCTTCAGAAATCCAGCTCGAAACGCGTAAAGCGGACTTGTTCCTATATCGCCAAAGACAATACCAAGCGCAGCAAGTGAAAGGGCTGCCATTGCAGGATGCTTGGCAATTGCGGACTTTGAATCCGAGTCGCTGAGATCTTGAGAAGCGGGAGTGGTCATGGAGAATTCGGCACGGACTGATACCGAAGCGACGGACGCTGCGGTGGGACGAATCGGAGATTGTATGAGGAATTTGCCTGCAAATGATTAGCAAGTCAAAATGTCTCTGTGGCGAATAATGAGCGCTAATTGATGCGATACTGTGGGTATGTCGCAACAATGGGATGCAATCGTGGTTGGATTAGGGGCAATGGGATCAGCTGCGGTGTGGCATTTGGCGCAGAGGGGTGCACGGGTGCTTGGCATCGAACAATTTTCGCGCGGGCACGATCGGGGAAGTTCGCACGGTGGATCACGAATTATTCGCTTCGCATATTTCGAACATTCAGATTATGTGCCGCTGCTTCGAAGATCGGATGTGTTGTGGAAGGAAATCGAAACGCAAAGCGGGGAGAAACTTGTTCATCGTTGTGGCGTCCTGTATGGCGGGATGCATTCGAGCGAAGTGATCGCTGGCGTAAAGCATTCTTCGCAGTTACATGGGATTGCAATTGAATCGATCGATCCTGCAAACATCGGTGATCGATTTCCTGCGTTTGCGAAGTGCGCAGAACCGATTGATGAATTTCTATTTGAACCCCATGCAGGATTCGTGCGACCCGAACGTGCGATCTGCGCGATGCTTGATGATGCGCAGCGAAATGGGGCTGTTCTTCGCGAAGGTGAAGCTGTCCAAGAGTGGCGAGAGCGTGGTGAGTGTGTCGAAGTCACCGCTGGTGGTGTGACGCATCGTGCGCGCGAACTTGTTTTGTGTCCCGGCGCGTGGACGCAAGAGTTGGCTCGCACGATTGATGTTCCACTTGTCAACACGCGGCAAGTGATTGGATGGATCACGCCACGCGAACCCACGCTTGGAGATTCGCAAGTGATGCCAGCATTCTTTTTGGAACGCGAAAACGGAGTTTCAATTTATGGCGTACCGATGGCAAGTGATCAGGGAACGCCAAGTGGAATCAAAGTTGGATTCCATGGAGGCGGCGAAGAATGTGCGGCAGATTCGATTGATCGAGTGGTGCGACTCGATGAAGTTCAAGCTCTAGAAACTGCGTTTGTGCGCGCTGCACCGGGAGTTGCTGGCGCAGTGACAGCATCGTCATTGTGCATGTACACGAATACTCCCGATGGGCATTTCGTCATTGATCGAATGCCAGGATGTCAACGAACATCCATTGCGTGCGGGTTTTGCGGTCACGGATTCAAGTTTGCGCCAGTTGTTGGCGAAATCCTCGCGGATTTTGCAATGTATGGCCAGACAGATTTGCCGGCAGATTTTCTGAGACAAAAAAGATTTGCGCAGGATTGAACAGTCTGAACTTTTTATAACTTATTGAATCTGTTGCAGGCGTCTTCCTGCAAAAAACCAAATCGCAGCAGAAATCGCCATCGTGATTGGGATCAAACTCATTCCCACTCGCATGCCCATCGACGAGTCGAATATTTTTCCGACAAGCCAAGGACTGGGAACATCGCCCAAGAGATGAATGAGCAAGACGCTCATCCCGATTGCCAATGGTCGAAGCAGTGCAGAGACCGAGTTGAGGATGACTGCATTGACGGGGCCTTGGGTTGCAAATGAGCACGCAGATGAGATTGTCAGTCCCACGATAATCAGCCAATCATCATTGGAATACAAGGCGATTAATGAGGTTGGCGCAGCAACTGCCATGCAGATTCCGCAGAGTTTTAGGCATGATGCAGAACCTCCGCCAAGTCGTTTGGCAAATACACCTCCTGCAATTGTTCCAACCAATCCTGATGCAACCAAGACAATCCCAAATGTCGTTGTTGATGATGCGACGCTCCAACCGTGAGCCGTTTGCAAGTAATAAGGCATCCACACCGCAAGTGCGCCAAAGGCAAATGTGAAGGCGATATATCCGACAGTCGCTGCCACAAATTCCCTTGATTTCAAGATTATTTTGATGCTTGACGAGATGTTGCTCGCGGTGGGGGTGTGCATCGATGCACTTGTGCTCGTGCTTGTCGCCACATCTGATTTTCCAGGCTGAGGATCTTTCAATTTGAGGCAGACGATTGCAAGCGCAATTCCTGGGACTCCGCCTGCGAGAAAAACTTCGCGCCAGCCCCAGGCGTTCACGATTAATCCCGATGCGATATAGCTGAGTGCGCTGCCAACAGGAATTGCCGCATAAAAGATGCTCAGGGCGAATGGACGTCGCGCGGGCGAATAGTGATCAACCAACATCGCGGGGCCAACAGTGGTGTATGCCGCCTCACCGATACCAACGATCGCACGCATGATGAATAATTGCGTGAGCGTGTTCACCAAGCCGCTTGCCATTGTGGCGATGCTCCAAATCAGAATTCCAGCAGCGAGGATGAGAGTTCGGCTCATGCGTCGAGAGAGAATGCCGCAAATGGGCGATGCCACCATATAGACGAGCAGAAAAACACTTGTCAGCAATCCGATATCGGCATCTGTCGCTCCGAGTGCTTCTTTCAACGGCACAACGATTCCTGCGATCAAATATCGATCGAGATAATTGAAGAGATTGATTACCGTTAGAGTGACAAGTGCGATTCGCGCAGATCGGATCGATGCGTCCGCGTGACTCTTTGACTGTGTCATTGATGATGGTGGTACCCCAATGCAGTGAATGAAGCAACTGACTTGTTTTGATTACAGTTTTGTTTGCATCATCTCGGATGCATTGGTTGCACACGATTGGCATTTCCTTCGTAGCATTCGCTTCTCGATTTTTCCATTTACAACATTTAGGAGATTTACCATGCGTATGACACTGGCTTCATCAATTCTTCTCGCCACACTTTTAACTGCGTGCTCCGGGGCTCCAAAAACCGCAGAGCAAAAGGAAAGCCTTTCGAATGCTGTCAAAAACTCTGTTGAATTAGTAAAGGCAGCGGATCCAACCTTGCAGAAACTCTTTGATTCTGCATATGGGTATGCCGTCTTGCCATCCGTTGGCAAGGGCGGATTTCTCATTGGCGGAGCCGGCGGAGATGGAGAGATGTTTCAGGGCGGCAAGTTGGTTGGTTATTGTTCGATGGGACAAGGAACAATCGGTGCCACAATCGGCGGACAATCTTTCGACGAATTCATCTTCTTGAAGGATGAAGCGAGTTACAAGGATTTCACAAGCG
>JBEELA010000066.1:0-3066 GCA_041168365.1 Planctomycetota bacterium | reverse complement strand
GATTTCGTTAGTCTTGCCAGCGGTGATCAATCGCGTTCCGTCAGCGAAGAGCGCAATTGCTTGCGGGCGCATTCCAGGGAGTTCCACCAACTTTCCCGCTGGTGTGAGCAATTGATTTGTTGGCGTGAAAAATAAATTGGTGCCAACTTGACCAACTGGGGCATTGGAGTTCCACCAACTTTCCCGTGTCGAAACGATCACCTGCGATTGTTCGACTGAAGAGCATGCCGATATAAAAATGAGAATCAAGCAGCAGTTCAGTACATAGTGCAGAACGCATTGAAAAGATTTCATTCTTGCAGGATAAAGGAATCGCCATACGGCAGGATTGCATACTCTCTTTGCCACTCTGCAATGAAATTGTTTCCCCTCTATGTCATGATGTCAGCGGTGATCGTGGCCAGTCCTGGCCCTGGCGTCGTGATGACCTTGACGAATGCGCTTCGATATGGCGTGAAGAATGCGTTCCCAGGCATTCTTGGTTTGGCAGCAGGAATCGTCTTTATTGCAGGCATTTCATCAACGGGTCTTGGCGTGCTTCTTGCGACATCACCAGTTGCATTCGCCATCTTGAAGTACATCGGCGCGGCGTATCTGATTTATCTTGGGGTTCGTTCGTGGATCGCAGCGCCATTCCATTTTGTGCAAGTGCAAAGCCATGCAGCAAATTTCAGAAAACGATTTTGGGAATCGTTCACGCTTCAGTTTACAAATCCAAAAGCACTCTTTTTTTGCTTGGGCGTTTTTCCCCAGTTCATCGACGCAGAAGGAAACTTTTTCTTGCAATTTGTAATTCTCGCTGCGACATATGTTCTGCTGATTATCGCAATTCATCTCGCCTATGCCTCCACCGCTGCTCGCGCAAGGATGTGGCTCTCATCGCCGCGCAGTGGTCGCATTCTTAACGTGCTCACAGGAACAATGTTCGTTCTCTTTGGCGTGTTGTTGGCGATGACGGAAACATAATCTATTCAGAGACCAGAAGACCATGACAGAACTCAACTGGTACAGCACGGTTCCTTCGTTTGCAGATTTTCACCAACTCACTCAAGATGAACATTTTTATCGCGTTCCTCCGACGTGGTCGCTCATTGTGACCGACATCGTTGATTCGACACGCGCGATCGATTCCGGGCGATACAAGGATGTCAATACGATCGGGGCAGCATGCGTGGTCGCCGCTCAAAACGCAATGAATCGGATGCAGTTTCCGTATGTGTTTGGTGGAGATGGTGCAACACTCATCGTGCCCGATTCGCATCTTGTGCAAGTCCGAACTGCGCTTCACTCTCTGGCGAATCTCTCGCGCACCAACTTCGACTTGACTTTGCGCATCGGCGATGTCCGCGTCGATGAACTTGAGCGCATGGGATGCGTGCTGGAAGTCGCAAAGTTTCAACTCATCGGCAAGCAAACGATTGCATTGTTTCGCGGTGGCGCGCTGGCGAAAGCAGAGGCACTGATCAAGAGTCGATCGAAACCGAATGACCGCACGACCATTCAAAAAGGGCTTGATGACAAAAGTAATTTGGATGGTTTGAGTTGCAGATGGCAGCCGATCCCGTCGCTGCATGGTCGTATGGTGACTCTGATGGTCAGTGCAATCAGCGAAGATGCGAATCAGACATACAAATATGTACTCATGCAGCTGGATGAAATTCTCGGTGGCAGCATGCAATCAGCCATCCCCCTGCATGCACAAAATATGCGCTACAAAGGATTTATCGAACTGCTCAAAGAGGAGTGGCGATATGAAATACGCAGAGCATCACGAAACTTCTTAAACAGATTCCTTGAAATCATCCTTGCGGTTTTGATTTTTAAGTGGCGTGTGCCGATTCGCAATATCAATCCTCGAGCATATGAATCGAAACTTGGAGCGCACTCCGACTTCCGCAAGTTTGACGAGATACTTCGGATGGTTCTGGATGTGACACCGCGACAACTTGCGCAGATCACAACAATGCTTGAAAAACTGCATGAATCTGGCAAAATTCGCTTCGGCCTGCACGAATCAGATTCGGCGTTAATGACATGCTTTGTTTATGGCCTGAACGATGGCGAACATATCCATTTCGTCGATGGCGCCGATGGCGGCTATGCGCTTGCTGCACGGCAGATGAAATCGCAGTCAAAGAAACTCTTCTAAGTTTCTTGGCAATCGATTCATATACACTCGTCGATTATGCATCCACTCGTTGGCGAATTCATGGGAACACTCGTGCTTGTGCTCCTTGGAGATGGTGTTGTCGCCAACGTACTTCTGAGTAAGACAAAGGGAAATAACTCGGGCTGGATCGTCATCGCCACTGGATGGGGATTCGCTGTGATGGTTGGAGTATTCGTCGCAGGTGCATTCGGCAGTGCCGATGGATACATCAACCCCGCCGTCACACTCTGGTCGGTTATGGGCAGCGGCGATACATCGAAATTGGCGATGATACCAGCACAATTCGCCGGAGGATTCGTTGGCGCCGTACTCGTCTGGCTGCATTACTTGCCACACTGGAAAGAAACTCAAGACCAAGGTGCAAAGCTCGCGGTGTTCTGCACGGGACCTGCGATTCGAAATACATCAGCAAACCTGATGAGTGAAATCATCGGCACAACATTACTGCTCGTCGGTATCGGATCTATCTTCGCGAAAATTTCACCTGCACTTGCTGTTGGAATCGGGCCATATCTTGTCGGCGTACTCGTGTGGGGAATTGGACTTTCACTTGGCGGAACAACTGGATATGCAATCAATCCTGCCCGTGACCTTGCACCAAGAATCGCACACGCAATCTTGCCCATTTCCGGCAAAGGTTCATCAGATTGGGGATACGCGTGGATACCAGTTGTCGGACCATGCATTGCTGCTGCACTTGCGTGGGCACTTTTTAAATTTGTGGTGTAACAAGCGAAAAAACTTGCGCTTTACTCCGCATCGCCCCATGACCTTGCGAATGCCCATTCATAATTCTTCCATCGACCAATCGACGAACGGTTGATTGGCTTTCGAACTTGTTCGTGACTCAATGTCATCACAGTTCGTGCATTTGATTCTGGCGCCAAGACCCGATC
>JBEELA010000065.1:0-5141 GCA_041168365.1 Planctomycetota bacterium | reverse complement strand
AGGAGTGAAAAGATTTGAAGGACTCGCACGCATTGCAGCAGAGTCAATCGAAGCTGGAGACTTGTGTGCAATCGAGGGTATTACAGATATCGAAATCGGCGACACAGTGTGTTTGCCAGATAACCCGCTTCCAATGCCGCGAGTAAAGGTCGATGATCCCACCCTTCACATGATTTTCCGCATTAATGACGGCCCACTCGTTGGGCGCGAAGGAAAATTTGTGACCAGTCGCCAAATTGCAGAGCGACTCGAGAAAGAACTGCGTGCCAATGTGGCGCTTCGCGTTTCTCCAGGTGATGGCGCTGAAGAATTTCACGTTTCTGGACGAGGCTTGTTGCATCTTGGTGTGCTTCTGGAAACGATGCGGCGTGAAGGGTTTGAATTAACGGTTGGCAAGCCAGAAGTCATCGAACGCGAAATTGATGGCGTGATGAACGAGCCTTATGAAAAACTTGCACTCGATGTTGCCCAGCATGTGATGGGCGGTGCGCTGGAATTACTTGGTCAACGCGGAGCTGAAATCACCAAGTTAGATATGCGCGGAACGCGAGCTCATGTCGAAGCAGATATTCCTGCACGTGGTTTGATTGGCCTGCGCACTCGAGTTCTCAATGCAACTGGCGGCGAAGCTGTGATGCACCATTCGTTCTGTGACTATCGACCAATTCGATTCGCTCCTCGCAAGCGTCAGAATGGCGTATTGGTTGCTGTTGAAGCTGGTACTGCAACAACATTCTCGCTCTTGAATTTGTCTGAGCGTGGCGTGATGTTCGTCAGCCACGGAGATGTTGTGTACGAGGGTATGGTGGTTGGCGAGCACAACCGCGATAAAGATTTGCATGTCAATGTTGTAAAGGCGAAGCCGATGTCCAACGTTCGCGAATCCAACAAGGAAGCGACAGTCGTTCTGAAGTCGCCTCGTCCACTGAGTTTGGAAAGCGCTTTGGAATATCTTGAAGTCGACGAATATGTGGAAGTCACTCCAACTTCGGTGCGAATTCGCAAGAAAATCCTGAAGGAAAACGACCGCAAGAAATTGGTTCGTCAGCAGAAAGATCGTGAAGCTGCTGGAGTCGGGGCGGACGACTAAGAGAATCTGACCGTAAGATTCGTTCAATGCCGACGATTGTTCAGAAATTCGGTGGTACCAGCGTTTCGGATGCAGCACGCATTCGGCGAGCGGCTCAGCGGGTTGCAGACGCTCGAGCATCGGGATTTGATGTCGTTGTCGTCGCAAGTGCGATGGGGAGCACCACTGATGATTTGATCACACTTGCAGATCAAGTATCAGCATCTCCAGATCGAAGAGAACTTGACATGTTGATGGCGACTGGCGAACAAGCGAGCGTCGCATTGTTGGCGATGGCACTTCGAGAACTTGGCTGTCCTGCAAGCAGTCTCACGGGCGGTCAAGCAGGTATTCGAACGGATGGCGTTCATGGGCGCGCTCGAATCACGCGAATCGAATGCGGTCGATTGGAACGATTGATATCCCGTGGTGAGATTCCAGTTGTCGCTGGATTTCAAGGGACGAGCGATGAAGGCGAAATCACAACCCTCGGTCGTGGTGGCAGCGATACGACTGCCGTTGCAATTGCCGCAGCACTACACATATCTGAAGAAGGTGGATACTGCGAGATCTTCACCGATGTCGATGGTGTCTATACGGCAGACCCAAGGCTTGTTCGTTCAGCTGTGAAATTGCCGAGGATTTCTTATGAAGAAATGCTCGAACTCGCCACGCTCGGTGCAGGCGTCTTGCATGCTCGTGCTGTTCTTTTCGGGGAAAAATATGGTGTTCCGATTCATGTCAGGCATAGTCAAAAACCAGATCATGGAACCATGATCTCGCGGGAGAATCCAAATATGGAAGAACTTGCAGTTGTGGGTTGCGCGCTCAAGGATGAACTTGGGCGTGTCAGTATTCGGCAAATCAAGAATGTTGTTGGCCTTCAAGGAAGACTCTTTACAGCACTTGCACATGCCAATATTGTGGTGGATGACATTATGCAGACTGAACAAGGCTCTGTAACGATGATTGCATTCACCGTTGAACATGCCGACCTTGCAGATTCCAAGCAGATCGTGGCGAAAACTTTGCAGGAATTAGCCGAGGGAGAAATGTCGGTCGAGGTTGGTCTTGCGAAAGTTTCTGTCGTTGGTGTTGGGATGAAGAGTCACGCTGGAGTTGCAAGTCGAATGTTTCGCGCGCTTGGCGAAGCCGGAGTTGCAATTCACAACATCACCACGAGTGAAATCAAGATCAGTTGCATCATCGACGCTGCGAACGGTCAGCGCGGACTCGAAGCAGTGCATTCCACATTCGGGCTTGGGCTTGGAGCAAACGCAACGATGGCGATGCAGACGGACTCAACGCGATAATGACTTCCGATTTCAGTCAGAATCTTTGGAAGGCCGATGAGCCAAGTCCAAATGCCCCTCAGCCGCCGTCGCTTCCTGGGTTGAAAGTGATTCGTTTGCTGGGAGCGGGGGGGTTCGGTGCAGTCTGGCTTTGCGAGCAACAAGGGCCGCTTCTGCGACAAGTTGCGGTGAAGGTCATGCGAACGGTGATTGCAGGTCCGAGGTTGCGTCAGCGCTTCGAATCTGAACGTCGATTGCTTGCGCGCATGGATCATCCTGGAATTGCGCAAGTCTTCGATGCGGGCGAGTCGCAGGATGGCAGTTTGTATTTCATCATGGAATTGGTTGAAGGGGAGCCAATTCTAGATTGGTGTGATCGCAATCGATTGTCGGTCGAATCCAGATTGGGATTGATGCGGCAAGTTGCGATGGCAGTCCAGCATGCGCATACAAAAGGAATCATTCATCTTGATCTGAAGTCTGCAAATATTCTGGTGCGTGAAGTTGATGGTGCGCCAATTGTGAAAGTCATCGACTTTGGAGTCGCGCGGATTGCAGATGATCCCGATGCGATTGTGACAATGCAAGGTAATGGGGCTGGCCCCGTGGGGACGCTGGAATATATGGCGCCTGAGCAACTTTCTGGCACGAGGCAGTTGGATACTCGTGCTGATATTTATTCACTCGGAGTTGTTCTGTATCAAATGCTGACGGGACTTTCACCATTTGATTCTCGCCAACTTCGAGCAGCTGGAACTGTCGAAGCGCAGCGCATTATTCGTGAATGCGAGGTGGAGGTTCCAAGTGAACGACTTCGCAGAGCAGATATTGTGGAAATCGCAGAAGGAGAATTGCGTGCCGAAGCCCGTGGGTTGAATTCCGCCAAACTTCTTCGGGCGATTCGAGGCCAATTGGATTCTGTGGTATTGCGCTGCTTGGAGAAAGACCCAGAAAATCGATACGCAACATGCGAAGCGCTGAGCGAAGACCTCAATCGTTGGCTTCTGTTCGAGCCCGTTCTTGCTCGCCCAGCATCACGAGGAGTGAGTCTGCGCAAGTTTGCACGGCGTCACAGACTGGGTCTGGCCGCAGCAGCATTGATCGCAATCGCGTTGATCTCAGGCACGGTGGCAATGGCGTATGGACTTGCCGAGGCGAAGCGTCAACTCGCTCGAGCGGAGCGATTGCATGGGTTCAACACACAGATGATCAATTCTGTCACTCCTGATATCGCCAAAGGAATGGATACACGATTGATGTTGATGATCTTCGATCAGTCCATGGGAGAAATTGATGTCAAGTACAGCGACGATCCCATTCTTGCAGCGGATGCGCACGGCACAGCTGGCTTGGCATATCGATCGATTGGTGAATATGCCAAGGCGCTTGAACACATCAAGAGTGAAGTCAAGATCATTGAGAGTCTCTATGCCCCAAGTGATTTGCGAGTGCTCAATGTGCAGAATGATCTGGGCAATGTGCTTCTCTTGAGCGATCGTGTTGATGAAGCCGCACCAATCTTTGAAAAAGTTTTGGAGGTTCGACGAAACTCTTTGGGTGAAGATGATCCTGCAACTCTTGCATCGTTGCACAATTTGGCGTGGCTTCGCGACGAACAAGGTCGAACAAAGGAATCCGAGGTTTTGTATGTGCAAGTTGTTGAGAAGAAAAAGACTGTCTTGGGTATTGATGATGAGAGCACGCTTCGTTCAATGGACAATCTTGGTGATGTCCAGCGTCGAATTGGAAAGTTGGATGAAGCCCGAGCAACACTGGAAGAAACTGTCGCTCAGCGAACGAAGCGATTCGGTATTGATGCTCCGGACACGTTGCTTTCACGAAACAACTTATGCATGGTCTTGAAAGCGAAAGGCGATATCGCAGCCTCAGAAGAATCATTCCGAGCAAATGTCAATGACATGGCCAGAGTCCTTGGGGTGGATCATCCTTTCACACTGATTGCCCAGAACAATCTCGCTGCGATTCTTCGAGATTCAAAGCGACTTGCCGAAGCAGAAGATATTTATCGTTTGATCTTGCCACGATTTGAAAAACGCTATGGACTCAATGCCAAATACTCGCTGACAGTCCAAGGGAATTTGGCAATGGTGTTGGATATGCAAGGAAAGTTTGCTGAAGCAGAGCCGATTTATCTAGAGAATCTTGATCGCAAGCGTCAGTCGCTTGGTGATAAAGCAGAAGGCACGCTCGGTTCTCTAAACAATCTAGGTTTTCTCTATATGGGTATGGGTCGGACCGTCGACGCTGAGAAACTCTGGCGCGAAGCTTCAGCTGGATACAGAGAAATCTTTGGCGAGCGAAGTCAGCAGGCAGCTGCAACATCAATCACATTAGCGCGTTCACGAATGAATCTTGGCGATCCCAAGGAGGCGGATGATTTGGTTCGTATCTATGCAGAAGACGAAACGATTCAGTTGCCAAATTCGATGCGGCTTGTCGCGATGAAGACCCATGGCCGTGCGCTTGCGGCGCTTGAGGATCTTCCTGGGGGGATGATCTGGCTTGCCAAGAGTTACGAGTTGTCGATCAAGATGGGCGACGAAAAGGAAGCGAAAGATATTGCTGCCAAGCTTGTGGATATCGCGCTGAAGGCCGGCGACAACCAGAGCGCTGAAAAATGGACCCAGGCCGCCAATGCGAAATAGCATCTGCTTGATACTGATTGAATTGCATGCATTTGCCTTGTTTTGTAGATGTCCTAGAGATTTTACAGAACATATATTATCGGACCTTCGACGTTTCAAAGCAATCTCAAATGC
>JBEELA010000064.1:0-6264 GCA_041168365.1 Planctomycetota bacterium | reverse complement strand
AGTCGAAAAATGCTTCGCGGATGCGAAGAAACCACTGCCGATCAATGTTGATGGCGCGATCGGCGCGATACTTGCGGATGTTGGAATCAATCCATCGGTCTTCAACGGCATCTTTATGATTGCGCGAACACCAGGACTTGTTGCTCATGTGGTCGAAGAGCAAACGCGCGAAAAACCAATGCGTCGCATCGACCCCGTCAATCACGGATATGACGGACCACATGCGCGTTCACTCCCCGCTTCTTGATTTCGTTTCACATCAACATATCCTTGAGAGCACTATGACCACTATGACAAATTCGCCTTCCAATTCACGCACCAACCTCGGCGTCGCTGAAATCGCAGAACTCTTTCCCAGCCTGATGAAAATCAAGGATGAAACATTGCGCGCAAAGGTCGCAGCTGTTTGGAACGAAGCAATCGCGACAGGATGCGGCGGCAAAGGATGGACCTTCGAAGAACTTCGTGCAGTCAAGTTCACACTGCTCGCGGGCGACATCGAGATGACATTCATCGAGCACTTGAATTCATGTGTGTTGCAGTGCATTGCCATCGCTGGCGTGCTTGAAAGCAGTTTCAGCTGCAATATCCCAATCCAGCACGACTATTTGATCGCAGGCGCTCTGCTTGCTGATTGCGGAAAGCCGCTCGAGTTCGACAAGGACGCTTCGGGCAAAGTCGTTCAAGGAACATTTGGTCAGCAAGTGCGACATCCATTCACGGGAGTTGCGCTGGCATACAAGCACGCCATTCCAGGCGAGGTCATGCACATCATTGCGACCCACAGTCACGAAGGCGACAAGATGGAACGGTCAATCGAATCGATTATTTTCCACCACGCCGATTTCGTCGACTTTGACATTGCGAAGTTCCTAGGCAAGCGCGCTGCTAAAAAATCTTGATCTGTGAATTGATCTGTGAATTTGACCGCCCAACTTGATCGCCCAACTTGATCTCTGGAGTACCAATGCCACTCACACTTGTCGAAAAAATTGCTGCGCGCCACGCTGACGGATTGCCTGCTGGGACAAATGTCCACGCGGGCGACTTCATCTCAATCCGTCCACGCCACGTGATGACTCACGACAACACTGGCGCAGTCATTCCAAAGTTCAAGCAAATCGGCGCGACGAAAATCGCTGATCCATCGCAACCCGTCTTTGCGATCGATCACGACATTCAGAATGTCACTCCAGAAAACCTCGGCAAATACGCCAAGATTCAGGCCTTTGCACGCGAACACGGTGTGGATTACTACCCGCCAGGCACGGGCATCAGCCATCAAGTGATGGTCGAGCAGGGATATGTTGTTCCAGGCTCGCTCGTTGTCGGAAGCGATTCGCATTCCAATCTCTACGGTGCGGTCGCCGCTCTGGGAACACCAGTTGTGCGAACCGACGCCGCGAGCATTTGGGCGACTGGCGTGACGTGGTGGCAAGTACCCCCTGTTGCGAAAGTTCTCTTGCGCGGAAAACTTGCCGCTGGAGTCACAGGGAAAGATGTGATCATCGCACTCTGCGGATTATTCAATCACGACGAGGTCTTAAATCACGCTGTCGAATTTCTTGGCGATGGTGTTGCCGCGCTCTCGATGGATGCGCGCATGACAATCTCCAACATGACAACAGAATGGGGAGCACTTGCTGGACTATTCCCGTTTGACGAAGTGACGGCTGGATATCTCAAGTCGCGCGCCACAACTTTCGCCGGCGATCGACGACCTGGAACGCGCAGCGAAAAATCTCGATCTGGATACTCGCTTGCACAAATTGACGCGTGGTGGAAAGATCGCGCCAACCTGACTGCTGATGCCGATGCGTCATATGCCATCGAGTTAGAACTTGATCTTTCTACTGTCGTTCCGCATGTTTCTGGGCCAAATGAAGTCAAGACGATGGTCTCATTGCCAGACATGGAAGGAAAACAAATTCCGATTCAGAAGGCATATTTGCTTTCATGCGTCAACGCGCGCGTCGAAGATCTTCGTGATGCTGCTGCAGTCGTGCGCGCCAAAGGTGGACGCGTCGCAGACGGCGTCGAGTTCTATCTCGCTGCAGCGAGCGCCGAAGTGCAAGCGAATGCAGAAGCGAGCGGCGACTGGAAGACGCTCGTCGATGCCGGTGCGATTGCGCTGCCGCCAGGATGTGGAACGTGCATCGGACTTGGACGCGGACTTGTCGGAAAAGGTGAAGTTGCAATCAGTGCGACGAATCGAAACTTCAAAGGAAGAATGGGAGATCCAGACTCGCAGGTCTATCTCGCATCGCCCGCTGTCGTAGCGGCGAGCGCTCTTGCGGGATTCATTTGTGCTCCGCAAAAGTTTTCGAATCAACCTGCTGGGACTGCGATTCGTCGCGCCAAGAGTGTCGTGCGTGCGGCGAGCACGGTGGAAATCATTGCGGGATTTCCTGCCAGCGTCAATGGACGAGTGTTGCTGCTGGATAAGGACAATCTCAATACCGATGGGATTTATGCTGGAAAGCACACATATAACGACAATTTCACGCCAGAGCAGATGGCGGCGGTGACTTTCGAAAACTTCGATCCCAACTTCAATGCGATGTATCGCGCGGGCGACATCGTTGTTGGTGGACTCAATTTTGGAACAGGTTCAAGCCGAGAGCAAGCAGCGACTGCGCTCAAATTTAAGGCAGTCCCCTGCGTGATTGCGAGCAGTTTCTCCGAGACATACAAGCGCAATGCGTTCAATAATGGATTCGTTGTTTTCGAGTGTCCAGAATTTGTCGCGCATCTTCGCGCAACTTTGGCAAACAAAAGTTTGACCACAGTTGGGCCAGAAATCACGATCGACTATCGAACCTCAACGATTTCCGCTGCGGGGAAGACATTCACATTCCCTCCACTCAGTCCTGCGGCACAAGAACTGATTGTCGCAGGCGGCGCAGAAAATCTCGTTGCGGCGAGACTGCGTGCAAGTCAAACGCAGCTTGCGTGAGAGATTGAAATTTGGCAGATTTGCGGGCGCAGACGTTGCGTGCGTCGCACGCCCCCTCTTACGGGCAAATCGTAAGGCTGCAGCACGGCGTTTTGCCCGTAACCTGATCTCCAAATCTGGGGATGTCCTCTGCTGCATTCACTCGGCCTAATGAATCGGGCAGTGGTGGAATTGCTCTCCCAAATTCGCTATGCTTTGGCACTTTCCAACAGTATTTGGAAGTCAGACCAATAAGTAAAGCCATTCATACTTTAATCAGCCTATATAAAAAGGAACCCCCACCGATGAGCAAATACACAATCGCATGGATGCCAGGAGATGGAGTCGGAAACGATGTGATGGAGGGGACACGCATCGTCCTTGACCAACTGAAACTCGACGCCGAATATGTCCACTGTGATATCGGTTGGGAATTCTGGTGCAAAGAAGGCAACGCCCTTCCCGACCGCACCGTCGCGGCGCTCAAAGGAACAACCTGCGGACTCTTCGGCGCAATCACCAGCAAGCCACAGGACGAAGCGAAAGAAGAACTCATCCCGTCATTGAAAGACACCGGACTGGTCTACTTCTCTCCAATCGTCAAATTGCGACAGATGTTCAACCTGCATACCAACATGAGGCCGTGCAAGAGTTATGTCGGCAACCCGCTCAACTACCGAGGCAACTCGATCACGAATCCAAGTGGCGCTGATGTGCCGATCGACCAAGTTGTCTTCCGCGAAAATACTGAAGGCATGTATGGCGGCGTCGAATTCTTCCCTTTGCCCGAAGATGTCTACAACGCTCTTTGCGCAAATCCAAAGATGAAACCATGGAAGGCGAAGGGCTTTGAAAATATTGCTCTTTCGACTCGCATTGTCAGCAAGCAAGGATGCACCAGTATCTGCAAGCAGGCGTTCGAATTCGCCCATAAAAATGGCCGAAAGCGCGTCACACTGATCGAGAAGCCAAACGTACTTCGCGAGACAGGCGGACTGATGACACGCTGCTTCCGTGAAGTCGCAAAGAGCTATCCGCACATCTGGGCGGACGAAGCGAATATCGATGCGATCTGCATGTGGATGTTCAAAAATCCACAAGATTATTCAGTCATCGTCGCAGAAAATATGTTCGGCGATATTGTCAGCGACTTGTGCGCTGGACTGATCGGCGGACTCGGCTTTGCACCAAGTGCGAACATGGGCGACACCTATGCGGTCTTCGAACCAACGCACGGCAGCGCGCCGAAGTATGCCGGACAATACAAGGTCAATCCGATTGCCATGATCTTGACTGCGAAGATGATGCTCGATTGGCTCGGCGAGAAAGACATGGCGACTCGACTTGAAGCAGCTGTTGCGCGCGTGATTACCGAAGGAAAGGTCCGCACGTACGACATGGGCGGCAAGGCAAGCACACTCGATGTCTCGCGAGCGATCGCGGACTATGCATCCCAAGGCGTTCGCCAAACTGTCTGAACCTCCACATTTCCCAAAGCAATACATATGTCACATAATCCAACAGACTCAAAGTCAACCGAATCGAAGCGTCTTCTTTCTATGGTCATCGCGGAGTGGGCGTGCGCTCTGAAGTATGAGCACCTCTCCCCCGCTGCGATTCAATCTGCGAAACTTTTTTGGTTCGACTCGATTGGATGCGCAATCGGCGGAAGTCAGCAAGACGACGCGAAGATTTTGCTGAAGCACTACCGCGAAATGGGCGGCGGAAATGGCAAAGCGACTTCATTTGTCAGCGGTTTCAAGACGAATCCCGTTGATGCGGCCTTCCTCAACGGACACATGATCCGCGCGATGGATTACAACGACATCTATTGGAAGTCCGACCCCTGCCATCCAAGTGATCTCATCGCTGCGCCACTTGCACTGTGCGAGGCATACGGACTCGGCGGACGAGAACTTATTCTTGCGACGGTCATCGCATACGAAATCGAAATGCGACTTTGTGAATTTGGATTGCCAGGCATTCGCGAATACGGTTGGCATCACGCAACGCTCAGCGCGTTCGCAGCGCCGATCGCCGCGGGTCGAGTGTTGAATCTCAATCCTGCGCAGATGGTCGCAGCGATGGGCATCAGCGCATCGCGAACTTTCTGCCCTGGTGCGGTGACTGCTGGAAAACTGACCAACATGAAGAACACCGTTGATCCGTGGGCGGGTCGCATGGGCGCAGAGAGTGCGCTGCTCGCTCGACACGGATACTCCGGACCAGAGCACATTATCGATGGCAAAGAAGGTCTCTTCGCTGTCTTCAATCATGTGCAATACAAGGGAAAACCTGCTGCGTTCGATGCAGAGATGTTGGTCAAGGCCCTGCCGACGTGCCCGAAGTGTCACTTTCGAATCATTGATTGCGGCATGAAAAGTTTCCCAATCGAAGCACTCAGCCATGCTCCACTGACTGCAATGATGAAGACCATTAAGGACAACAATCTGCGCGCAGATCAAGTCACTGAGATCAAGGTCGAAGTCATTGCGCGCGCAGCAGACATCTTGGGCGATCCGCACAAGTATCGACCAGATTCGAAGGAGACTGCTGATCACTCGCTGCCATATTGCATGGCGGTCGGACTGATCGACGGAATGGTGACGCCGCTTCAGTTCAAGGAAGAGCGCGTGATGGACAAGTCGCTCATCCCAGTGATGGATATGGTGAAGGTCGTTGCCAACGAAGAATTCGAAGCGCTCTTTCCAAAGTTCCAGCCGAGCCGCGTGACAATCACCACCAAGGATGGGAAGACTTTCGCAACTCGCGTCGATGTTCCAAAGGGCGACCCTCGCGATCCAATGACTGAAGAAGAAATTTCCATCAAGTTCAACGCACTCGGCGGCGACATCATCGGTCTAGACAACTGCGAAAAGCTTCGCACGTGCATTATGAAAATGGAAACAGCACGCAATTTCGACGAGTTATTCTCGCTTGCAACTGCGCGCAAAGGGACGCCCGTTCATGCTTGACGGGTAAAAAATTGCCCACAAGTTCGCTTCCGATGTGGATGAGAACTATAGTCATATCTTTCCTTCGCGAAGTACTTTTCGCGAATCACTTGATGCCTCGCAAAGTTTCAGGAGCTTTCGACCCCCTATGACTCAAACTCGATTCTCACTTCCGCAAGCAAGAGGTTTTCTCAAAACAGAACGCAAGGATAATTGGTGGATTGTGCCAATTCTTGTGCTTGCAGGACTCGGTGGCTTTGTCATCTATTCAACATGGGCTGCTTTTCAAGGGCAGAACTTCTTTCTTGGTGGCGTCAACCAACCAGGAGTTCAACAACTTCTCTCGCCGTTCTATTCGCCAGTGCTCTGGGATCC
>JBEELA010000063.1:0-3891 GCA_041168365.1 Planctomycetota bacterium | reverse complement strand
GCATCGCCGCCGCCCGCCAAGCTCGCGGACTGCGGTCAAGCGCTTCTGCCGCGCGCAACGTTCCATCATTCAATTCGTTTAGTGTCCTTGGCATCGTTGACCTCCAAGGGGAAACCTAGGTCAACGCCGAAGACTTTCTGATTTCAGATCGGTTTTTCTTGGACTCTTGCCATCGGTCCGAAAATTAATCCCAGAAAGATACAGAATGCACCACTTGCGATCACCCATAGACGCTGAGGGCCAAGCGTCCATCGCGCAAGCAGTGTGTCGGGATATGGTTCTGCTTCATAGCTTGGCGGTATCACACTCGCTTCGATCCAATCGCTTGGCGTGGCGTCGATCGATGTTGCGATCAACAACGCAGTCTCGCCGCGTGGCATCAAATTCAATTGACTTGCAGCCAAGCGCCGCACGAGCCCTTGATCTCCAGCCTTCAGATCGTCCAAGAAACGTGAGCACGCCGACATGCGAGCAAAGTTGTGCTGTTCGGCAAATCGAATCGTCTGCAATTGGTTGCGCATCGAATGCACCTTTTCGGCCTCAGGGATCACAGCAGCGCAGACGATCAGCGCAACTCCCGCAACAAGAAAGAGCCACCCTGGGTCTGGGTTGAAAAATGGCATCGTGACGCGCATCCCCATCGAATCGGCAGATTGTCCATCAAATGATGAAGAAAACAACTGCAGAAATCAGGAATGAAGAAGTTGCGCAAAGCAAGACTCGAAAACTGCCCCAGCAAATTCTCTGTTCAGCCAGTCGGTGGCGGTTCGACAACCGAATCCATCGAATCGAGAATTTGCCGCAATTGCATTCGCATGGCCGGAGCGCCCCACAAGAGGTCATATTCGATCCGCCAATTACAGCGCTGAACTTTGCACTGTCCAGAAAATACGAAAGGTGCATTGGTCAGAACAAGCGTGCAAGAGTCGAATGAACAATCGACGAATGCGTTGCCCGCAAGATGCACAGTTTGGGCAACGAAGGTTCTCTTTTCATGGCGAGTCAGTTGAATCTGCGCGGCCTGATTTACATCTGGCCCGCCGGCTGTTGGCCCGGCGCTGGGAGTCGTTGCAGGTGGTTGTGGTTTCGACTGTTCGGGCTTGCCGCCACCAGATCCAAGACTCCACGGCCCACCAGCACTATGAAGAAGCGAAGATTGAAAAATATTCATTGTGTTTCCTTTTGTTCTTTCAGAGTGTCCAGACTTCAAGCCAATTCAGGAAATGTCTTGCGAACGATTTCAACGAGGTCCTTCACATGCGACACAGATTCGTCGAAAAGTTTTTTCTCTGCGGGATTGAATTTGATATCCACTACGCGCTCCATACCGTTGCTGCCCAAGACACATGGAACGCCGACAAAGTAACCGCCACCCTTCTGGCCAGGAGCAACGCCGAAGTCATCTTCGCAGTACGCAGCACATGGCAGAATTCTCTTCTTGTCCTTGATGATCGACTCGACCATCTGAATCGTTCCTGATGCTGGCGCAAAGTATGCACTCGTGCCCATCAACTGCACGATTTCGCCGCCGCCAGCCTTTGCACGGGCAATACAAGCGTCAATTTTTTCCTGCGACATCAGCATTTCAACGGGAATTCCATGCACACTCGTAAATCGAGCGAGTGGAACCATATCGTCGCCGTGTCCACCAAGAAGAAGCGCTTGAATGTCTTCGACTGAACATCCGATTTCCATCGCGATGAATGCGCGGAAGCGTGCGACATCCAAACATCCAGCTTGTCCAAGAATTCGATTCGTCGGAAACTTCGATGCCTTCCATGCGGTATAGACCATCGCGTCGAGCGGATTGCTCACAACGATCATCACAGCATTTGGAGAATGTTGCGCAACTTGTTCTGCAACTTCCTTGACGATCTTGACATTTGTGGCGATCAAATCATCGCGACTCATTCCAGGCTTGCGTGGAATTCCCGCAGTCACAACGACAACATCGCTGCCAGCAGTGTGCGCATAGTCGGATGTTCCCATTACGCGAGAATCAAATCCTTCGATTGGACCGCAGCACACCAAGTCGAGTGCTTTGCCCTTCGCGACGCCGGCGCGATCAGGAATATCCAACAGCACGATATCGCCGAGTTCCTTGGCTGCAGCCCAATGTGCACATGTTGATCCAACATTCCCAGCTCCGATGATTGAAATCTTTGCGCGACGCATGATGAATTGTGACTCCGTAAAAAGTGCGAATGGAAGGGCAAGGATCATAGCGAGCGAATGCACTTGCACGTGATCGCTTTGCCCAAGAATGAGCGCAAAAAAAACAGCGGCGGAGCCTCCAAAGAGGACCCGCCGCTATCAATGCGCCAGAAAGGACTCGAACCTTCGACCTCACCGTTATCAGCGGTGTGCTCTAGCCAGCTGAGCTACTGGCGCAAGGGGGATCAAGTATAGCGAAACTCATTCGGTTCGCAGGAAGTCCCTCACCACTCTGGAGTTGGACCAAAGATTGGCTCCACAACGTCTTTGAGCGTGATGATTCCGATTGGTGTCGCATCTGGTCCATCCGAAACGATTGCCATCGTTCGGCGAGCTGCGCGCAACCGTCGCGCAGCTTCCATCACCAGAGTCTTCGATTCGATGATCAATGGTTCTTGCGCAAGCTGATTCAATTCGATCGACGGCTGAAGAATCGCATCAAGCGCAGAGACGACTCCAAGCACAGAAAGTTTTCCGTTGATAATTGTCGTGACTGGAAGTCGGCTGAATGCGTGCTGGCTGAATGTTGCGGTTCGAGTTGCTTGCTCAGCATTCGCGGGAAGCGTGATGACTTTGCTCCACGGAATTGCGCAGTCAGCAACGGAACGTTCGGCAAGGCCGAAAACGCGATCAGCCATTTCAAGATGAATGGGTTTAATCAGATCTCCTTCGATGCCATCGCGCAAAGATTGCAAGATGCGTTGACGATTCGGCGCCTCCTGATCCGCACGAAATCCAAGGAAATATGAAACGGTATCTCCCAAAAATCGCACAGCTGGAACAAGTCCAGTCCACGTCAACATGATTCGCAAAGAAAGCAAGATGCCTGAACATCCATATGTCCATGAATTGGTGAAAACGCGAAAAAGTTCTTTGGGCAGCGCATCGCCAAACAGAAAGACCAATGGCAAGACAACAATCGTGTTCAACATGGCGACGCGAAGAGGATCTGTCGACATCATCTCGACGGCCGAAGTTGTTGCGGCGCTGAGTGCCGCGTGCGCAAGATTCGTACCAACCAAGAGTGTTGCGAGCAATCGGTTTGGATGAAGCAACTCTGCACGAATGCGTTTGGCTGACGAAGAATTCTGTGCAGCTCTCGCGGCAAGACGCACACGATTAAGTGTGTAAATCCCAGTTTCCATTCCTGCAAACAGTCCACAGAGCAAAAGCGCAACAAGACCAATCATGATTGAGAGAATCATTGTGATTGATCCTCCTCTTGGTCATCAACTGGTCGAGATGTTCGGCGCACAATCAATGTTCGCGCTCGACCTCTTTCCAATGCCTCCACATGTATGTCCAGCGATGAGAAAGCAAATTCTTGTCCAACCTTGGGAAGATTGCCCAGGACTTCCAGTGCGATCCCCCCAACTGTGGAAGCGCGCGTGAGATGAATTGACAATCCAAAGTGAGCGCAGAATGCTCGGGCAGACATCTTTCCGTCCACACGCGATGTCTGATCATCAATGGCCTGTGGCGCCATCGGCGTCACTTCATCTTGCGCAACAATATCGCCAATGATTTCTTCGATTGCATCTTCAAGCGCAACAACTCCCGCTGTTCCGCCGAATTCATCTACGACGACTGCAAGGCTTGTCTTCTGTGCTCGAAAGAGTTCGAAGAGTTGTTCAAGCATGGCGATCTCGGGGACGACAACTGGCGTCTGCATGTGCG
>JBEELA010000062.1:0-2551 GCA_041168365.1 Planctomycetota bacterium | reverse complement strand
ACGGAAACCGAAGCCGTAGTAGATGCCGACGGGCGTGCTGACGGTGCGCTGCGACGCGCGGCAGCTGTTGGAGCTGCTGTTCCACTCGCCGCCGCGCAACAAACGGCCCGAACCAGTCGTGGGTCCTGTGGGGTTGGTCACGCTTCCTGATGAATAAGGTCCATACCAGTCTTCGCACCACTCCCAAACATTGCCCAACATGTCACAGAACCCAAGTGCGTTGGGCTGAAGCTTGCCGACAGCGTGAGTTGTCTCTGCTGAAACACCATGATGCCACGCAATCAAATCAAGATCACCGTATGTCGCACCTTTCGTTCCTGCGCGGCAGGCGTATTCCCACTCTGCCTCTGTTGGTAACTGAAGCCCACCGCTCGCTTTCTTCAAGAACACACTTATGTCATTCCACGACACGCTGTTGACAGGAAGTGATTCACCACGAAACTTGCTCGGGTTCGTATCCATCACTTTGAACCACTGCGCTTGAGTGACTTCGGTTCTCCCGAGATAGAACGCTTTGGTGATCGTGACTTCGTGAGCAGGTTTTTCGTCATCGCTTGCTTGCGTATCGCCGGGACTTGCACCCATCATGAATGTTCCAGGAGGAACCAACAGCATCTCGATGCCTGCCGATTTATGCGTGACTCGCCATGGCAGGCCTGTCGCTTTGATGCGCTTGAAAAAATCCGCATCGGTGACAACTTTGGGATCAGGATTCTGTTCGAGAACTTCAGCCCAAGAAAGTTGCGATGAAGTTGCGGTAGGTGCAGGCTTTGGAGTAGGAGCTGGTTGACCTGATTGCGAAGGCGTGCTCGATTGAGTCTGCGCTTGCTCGTCCCCGCATCCAAGTCCCGCCAGCATCACCACCCCAACCAACATCAGCACGATATTGCGTCTGGAATTGATCATGGCCAACAGAGTATCAGGCGCAGGCGAGCCCATTTCAGCCACCGCTTCGGGAGATCTTCCAGAATCAACTTCAATTCGTCACTTCATGACACGACGAACAGCGGCTGATCCGCTTGGCATTTCATTCAATGCGGCGCCGGGCTTCCACGACTTGGAGAAAAATGTTCCGTCGTCAACGGGTTCAATCGTCGTGTGCCATCCATCGGCCCAATACAAATGTGCAATTCCAGATTCGATCTGCCATGTCCCTTGATTGATTGCATCGATGCTCTTCATCGCCATGCCGTCTGATCGAAGCGCGGTATACAGTTCATACTTTGGTCCAGCGAGGGCGCCAGGAATGATCCACACGCCGACGAAGCGCAGATCGTCACCAGAAACTTTGACTGCTTGCCCACTGTTGACTGCTTCTTTCTGCGGACCTGATCCCGGCGCAAGCCCCGGTGGATAGCCCAACTTGTCATATCCAAGCGCAGAGCGAGAGATCACATCGCGCCAACCACTATTGAGACGAATATCAATCGTGCCATTGACCAATTCCCAGCGGCCGCGCTCGCCCTTTGCGCCATCTTCGCCTTTCCACCAAGTATCAACCGCGGAACCATCTGTAGACAAAATCATATTGAAGAGTTCATTTTCAGAATCCGTCAGACTCCATATTGCCACGGCTTCTTCGCGAGTGATGGGTTTCGATTGAGAAAAAGATAATCCACCTTGCGTCTCACATCCCAAGAAAGATGCGAGCATTGTCAGCGTGAGTGTGAGCGACGATAGAGAATAAAATCGATTCAAAGTTGATTTGTTCATAAGCGGGGTCATCGTTGAGATTTTATCAAGCCACGCCAGAAGGGTCTTACCCGTACATTGAAGGCGTGAACCACGTCGATTATGCGCAAATTTTCATTTCGATGATTGCCATTGTCAATCCGGTGATGGGAGTTCCAATGTTCGTCAGTCTCACCAATCAGATGACTTCGGACGAACGGCATCGCGCCGCACGTGCGGCAGCGATCACAGTCTTTACGGTGCTGGGAGTATCGATCATTGCCGGCGACACAATACTGGGGTTTTTCGGCATCAATGTGATGGACTTTTCGATTGCAGGTGGAATCCTAATCCTGCTGATGGCCATAAATATGCTCAACGCACGAACTGATGCCGGCGCGCGCATTTCTGCTGACGAGAGATTGGAAGCTGCGCATCGAAGCAGTGTGGCGATTGTTCCAATTGGTATCCCCCTTCTCGCCGGACCTGGAGCGATTTCGACTGCAATCATTGTTGCGGATAAAGCAACGACTTTTCAGCATCGCCTGATCTTGATTGGGCTCTGCTTGGTGATCGGTGTCTTGACTTATTTCACGCTGCGTGTTTCGCGCGGACTTTCACGGCTCTTTGGAATCATAGGAATGAACATCTTCAATCGAATCATGGGACTGCTTCTTGCCGCCGTTGCAGTCAGTTTCATTGTGAGCGGTGTTCAACAACTTTTTCCATATCTTGTCCAGAAGCCAACACCCATCACAACTCCTGCGCAGTGATCCACTTGATTTATTCACGACTCCTTTCACCTGCTAGCCTAATCGCATGAATCGCAGACGCTTCTTGCAGATCTCTGGGTTTTCTCTCGCGGCAAGTTCTGCCCTTT
>JBEELA010000061.1:0-6507 GCA_041168365.1 Planctomycetota bacterium | reverse complement strand
GACATCGGATTGGGATTTGGGCTTCATGTCATCGTTGCATTGACGGCATTCATTGTTGGCTATTTCTGTATTCAGCGAGCGGAAGATCCGCCAGTCGCAAATATCGGTTGAAATCATTCCTCCAAGCCAACGACTTGATCGGCGATGATGCTCAGTCGAACTTGCTTCCCTGCGAAGGATGAAGAGTGCGGATTTACTTCAAAAACTTTTATGAGTTGACCATTGGTGTCGACCAAATGCTGCGCACTTGCACCGAGATATGTTGATTCGAGACATTTTCCAAGAACAATTGTTGCGCAAGATTGTGGATTCGACACAGCGCTCGCGTGGTCGATGGTGATCGCCTCGGGGCGAATCGAAAGTGCAATACGATCTCCGATTTTTTTTGTCGATGGAACAAGAGCACGCATCGTTGCAATCGGCGTCCGAACCTCGGCAAATCCGCTTGAATCACGGACGCCCTGAATCTCACCGGATATAAAATTGGTCTCGCCAATAAATTCTGCGACAAATCGAGTTCGTGGCCGTTGGTAAATATCCCTCGGGGCTCCGAGCTGTTCAATCTTTCCCGCTGACATCACTGCGATTTGATCGGCGAGTGATAACGCTTCATGTTGATCGTGCGTCACATAAATCATTGTGATACGCAGTTCGTGTGAAATTCGCCGAATCTCAGATCGCATTTCGAGGCGCAACTTGGCATCGAGATTTGAAAGTGGTTCATCAAGCAAAAGCAGATCGGGGCGAAACGCGATCGCGCGTGCCAATGCAACGCGTTGCTGTTGACCCCCCGAAAGTTGATTGGGAAGTCGATCGGCATATTGACTCATGCGAACCAACTCGAGTGATTCCCCGATGCGGGTTTTCTTCTCGGCAGATGGCATGCGACGAACATCCAAACCAAATCCAACATTCTGAGAAACTGTCATATGCGGCCAGAGGGCGTAATTCTGAAAGACCATTCCAGCATTACGCTTCTCGGGAGAAAGTGTCGTGACATCACGGTCACCGAAGAAAATTCGCCCCGCAGTTGGCTGGACGAACCCAGCAATCATCCTGAGAATTGTGGTCTTGCCACATCCTGACGATCCAAGCAAAAAGAAAAGTGAACCTGCCGATACTTCAACACTGACATCCTCGACCGCTACTGTTTGATCGAATGTCTTTCGTATGTTGGTCAGGCGAAGGCTTGTCACGAGTGAGAGGATAAGTGAACAGATGGAAACAGCACGACCGTGCCGTACAATTATGGCGCGCTATGGGAAATCCTCTTCAACATCTCCATGATCTGCAAAAACGGCGTGGCGCAAAAAGTGCAAACACGATCCCTGTCGATTCGATCCGTAGTGACATCACTCGACTGAGAACGACTGTCGAAAAACACGCGCAAAGATTTGGAGATGCTGCTGAATTGTGGGAGCGATTCATTCCAGCAAATGTTCGAGATGACACGCGCCTCTCAGGAATCTCTGGTGGCGTGCTGACCGTCGTGACCGGATCTGCGGCGACGAGCTATACACTTGATCGAATATTGCGCGGCGGGGTTGATGCTGAAATTCGAAATGCAAGCGCAGGCAAGATCACTCGGGTGAGAATGCGCGTCGGGCAAGTCAACCCGCCGCAATAGGATCGCCGCTCCAATTTGCTGGCAAAGGTTGCACGCGACCATCACGATCAATACATGCGAGTGTCGTTTCGCCAATTACAAGCTCTTCATCGCCTCTGCAAAGTCGATAGGAATGTTCGATCTTCACATGGCCGACATCGCGCAGCGTGGTTTCGAGCACGAGCAATTCGTCATACTTCGCAGGCTTGCGATATCGCACATCTAAGCGCGTGACTGCCAACAATATCCCGCGCGTTTCAAGATCGGCGTATGTCGAACCACTAGCGCGCAACAATTCCGTTCTGCCCATCTCGAACCAAATTGGATAGACCGTGTGATGCACGACGCTCATCGGATCACACTCGCAGTAACGCGGCCGAATTTCCATTTTGTGGATCTTGGTCATCCTTCCTTTATATAAGGATTCACGATTTTATGGAGTCTGACTTTTCACTGGCAGCAATAGCTTGATTCATCGAAAATCAATTGAGAATCTCCGAACAGAATGCGCTTCTCAAATACTGCAAACGCAAAATAGAATCCCACAATAAATCCAAAAAATTAAAGTTTTTAGGTTGTTCTAAAATCCTTGTTATTTTCTTTTCGAAGCCTCGCCAAAACAGAAGCGTGCATATCCTTGGGACATTACAAACCTGGAAATAGCGATTGACCTTGTTGGTCAAAAACTAGAACCACTGGAGGATTCACCTTGTTGACTCTCGCAGCAGAAATGACCACCACCATGAAAGCCCTAAATGCAGGCCTTTCTATGGAAGGCGTGACGATGTATCTGTTTTGGCTTAGTACCGTCGCTATGGGCGCAGGAATGATTTACTTTTTTCTTCAACGCAAGACCGTTCCGGTGCAATATCAGACAGCCATTACCGTGGCAGGTATTATTTGTGGAGTTGCGGCTTTCCATTACTGGAGAATGAGCGGCATTTATTTGGAAGGTGTTGCGAGCTTGTTCAATGAAGATGGAACTCGAATCACAGGCGCAACCATAAAGCAATTCCCGACTGCGTACCGATATATTGACTGGTTAATCACGGTTCCATTACTTGTGATGGAGTTTCCACTTCTGCTCAATTTAGGAAAAGCCGGGCGCGAACTATTCAAGTCGCTGCTTTTCTGGTCACTTGTTATGTTGGTAACCGCTTGGGTCGCAGAAGAAAGCGATACTGGAAGTCAACAATGGTGGACATGGTATGTGGTTTCATGCGGCGCTTGGCTGTACATCGTCTACACGCTGTTCACCAAGGTCTCAGAGTCCATGAAGTCCGCCCCTGAAAGTATTCAAGAAAGTTTGAAGACGATGCGTTTGTTCGTGCTCGTTGGTTGGGTGATTTACCCAATTGGTTTCTTGATGGCTCTCAATGGTGGCAATGGCGAAAGTTGGCGCGAAATTTTGTACAACGTGGCTGACGTTATCAACAAGGTTTTCTTCGGCTTGGTTTGCTACCAAGGCGTAAAGGTTCTAGGACAACAACAACACCAAAAAGCCTGAGTCCCTGGACGTATTTAGTTTGAAATTCGCCCCGCCTGCCGCCGCCGAGTTCGATGGATCGAAAAGATCCGCCGAACAGGTGGCGAAGGCGGGGCTTTTCATTTTTGCAAGTGCGCGCATATGGCCTTGGTGCATTTTGCTTTTTGGTGTGTTGAGCGCATTGATCAATCCCGCATCTACCAAATCAATGGCGCCGTGGCCGTTTGTGATCGCATTGTTTGTATTCGGCATGCCCCATGGATGCGCAGACTGGATTGTGGCGGCACGACTTTCTGGGCGAGAAACATTCGAGCAAAAAATCAGGGGATTTACAAGTTATTTGTGCCTCATGCTTGCAAGCTTGGCACTTCTCGCGTTGCTGCCGGGCATCGCTGCTTTATTGTTTCTGTGTTTAACCATTTTCCATTTTGGCATGGCCGACGCGACTGCGGTGCATGCAGACAAAGATGGATTTGTTGCAAGCTGGGGATTGGCGCTTGGTCGCGGGATGCTTTTATTGAGCACGTCCTTTGCGTCGCATCCTGTTGCGGCATGGGCTCCATTTGAACAAATTGGAATTGCATTCAGCGCATGGCAACAGAGCGCCGTAAGCACGTGGATACCTACATCAAATCAAATCCACCCTTTTGCAGTTATTGGCGTTATCACTGGCGTACTGCTTGCGCTTGCAAGCGCGATAGAGCGCTTGCGCCGCGGACACGCCAAGGCGGCGATTGCTGATCTCATTGAAAATGGATTGGTTGCAGCTATGGCGGCGCTTGCTGATCCATTGTTCTCAGTCGGGATTTTCTTCCTTGGAGTGCATTCATTCAGGCACACGCGTCGCTTGGCGTGCACGAGTTCCATACTTTCATTTGATTGGGCAACAAAAAAATTAATGACGCGATTGATCCGCGTGCATGTCATAAGCCTCTCGCTGTTGTGGCCGACTCTGCCCTGCCTGATTGCACTGTGCTTACTGCTTGGTGGATTCAGCGCAAACTCGATTGCTGTTGCGAGCATTAGCTTCTATATGATCACAACCCTGCCGCATCATTTGCTTGGCTTGCATTTACCTGCTGCCGATTTATTGCCAGCCAGGAAATGACAAAATCACTTTCCGATGCAGAATCGTGCGAAGAGTGCAGCAAGCACATCGTCTGGAGTTCGATGGCCCGCAACGATTCCAAGCGCATCGAGCGCGTCGCGCAATTCCATCGCAATAATCTCCGCAGGTTCTGCAGCACGGCGTCCCGCATCGACGCACGCTTGTGCCGCATCGCGCGCTTGTCCCATCAAACTCTGCGCATCAGCAAGTGCTGTCCGGTGCCTTGCAAGCAGAACTGGGGCGAGTCTCGCTCCACCAACCCAGCCTCCATCATCAATTGCTGCCGTGAGAGTTTTGCGAAGTTCATCGATGCCATCGCCATTCAACGCGCTTGTCATGCAACCACCCTGCGATTTGGCTTGCGCAAGACTTCGATCATCTGCACAGTCCGACTTCGTCCACACAGTCAACATTCGCGTTCCACTCATAGCCTTCGCATCGATTGAAATCGGGACGCAATTCAATTGCAAGGTTGCTGCATCAAACGCATGCTGCGCGAGTTCTTGCATCTGTTGCCCAAGCGCATGCTGTGGATCTTCAATGCCAGGCAAGTCAACCAGCAATGCTTCTCGACCGCGATTCAGTTTCAGGGTTTCGACAATCGCATCGCGCGTCGAGCCTGCTTGAGGTGATGTGACAACGCGTTCATGCCCAAGAAGTGCATTGAAAAGGCTAGATTTTCCAGCATTTGTCGCGCCACGCAGCGCAATGACAGGAAGCGCGCGCAGTGATTCTTCGGGAGTTGTTTGATTGACCGCTGCGGAAAGATCCTCCTGAACCGCGGCGATTCCAGCCGCAAGATCGACTGCGGTAATTGCAACAACATCTTCTTGGTCACTGAAGTCGATACCAGCTTCAACAAGCGCAAGCAATCCAGTGATTTCCTCTGCGGCTTTCAACGCAATCTGCCGAATACGTCCAGTGCGCAATTGTCGCGCAGCATCAAATTGCGAATCCGATTCAGCAGAAATTGAAAGTGCGATCGACTCCGCTTCCTCCATGGAGAGCGTGCCACTGAGAAAAGCGCGAGCGCTGAATTCGCCTGGCGATGCGTGGCGCGCACACATTGCGCCCATTGCGGAGTCGCACAGCGCATGAACGACTGCCGTCAAAAGTGAAGCATGACCTGCGACCAAAAATTCGACAGTCTCTTGCCCCGTGAAACTTTGCGGAGCGACCATCACAAGTGCAAGTGCAGGAACATCAACCCTTTGTCCACATATCGACACAGCGATGCGAACGGGTTGCACGCCTCGACGAGCGATCAATTTTCCTTCAACAAGTCGTTCGTTCACAATCGCGAACGCCGCATCGCCGCTGATGCGCACAATGCCGCGCGGAGCAGAACCTGGCGGCGATGAAATCGCCGCAATGGCATCGGATGCTGACGCAGTCTCGACCCAATTCGCGGGCTGGGGCATATCAGCCTCTGGCTTTGAACTTCTTGTTTGTTTCACGCTTTGATTGCGCGCGTTCCAAAGCTTTCTCGTACAACTTTCCAATTGCGTCGCGCGTCTTGGACTTCTTCACAACGACTGGCTGATCCTTTGTCATTTCAATGTATCGGCGTACGCGCTTACTCTCCCAAATTCCAACAAGCGTCGAAGTCATGATGTACAAAGTCAATCCAGATGGAGCGGCATAGAGCATGACAGGGAACATGACCACTGTCATGATCCGCATCATCTTCTGTTGTTGTTCCTGTTCAGGAGTTTGCTGAGTCGATGGCGGCGGCGCCATATATTTTTGCTGAATATAGAACACGCCACCCATCAGCAGTGGGACAAGATTGATGCTTGCGAGAGAGAAAAAGTAAAGGTTGATCGGTGTTGGCAGTGTGATGAATCGATCCTGCGCGCTGAGATCGCCAAGAAAATTCCAGCCACCGAGAAGTTGGAAGACGCCGAAAAATGCTGGCTGTTGGCGAAGTTCGAATGCCAGATACAGAACGGCATACAGCGCCATCCAAATTGGCATCTGCAGGAATGTTGGCAGGAATCCACCAAGACATCCGACTGGATTCACACCCTTCTCTTTATAGAGCCGCATCTGCTCTTGCTGCATCCGCTTAGGGTCGTCACCATATCTCGCCTTGAGTGCATCGAGTTCTGGCTTCATCTCCGCCATTCCTCGAGTCAAACGCTGCATTTGTACTTGCGACTTCTTGCTGATTGGATGCAAAATGAGACGCACCACAAGTACAAGCGCGATGATTGCGAGCGCCCAATCAAACACAACATAGTTATGTAGGAAATCCAAGAAGATGACCATCAAATTTGCCAGCCACGCAAATGTGCACCATGAGCA
>JBEELA010000060.1:0-2845 GCA_041168365.1 Planctomycetota bacterium | reverse complement strand
GGAGGGTTCTCCTGCGGCGCGTGCATCGATCGTGAAACAGATCATCGTCCTTCGTGGATCTCGGGTGAATGAACTTGACATCGCATCTGAAGATCTTGCAACGACACTTCGAAAAATTGCCGTGTTCATGAGAATCCCGAATCCTCCCAAGGAGGCCTCAGAACTTTTGCGAGCAATCAACCCAAAAAATTCAACTCGTCAACTCCGTATGGGTAGTTTGAACGACTCTGGCGTTCTGCATGTGCTTGTTCAGAATGGCACAGCCTTGTTGAGAGATCAAGCAACAATGTTGAAAGTTCGTCGTCCAGCGGACCATGCCATGATTGATCAAGTTGTATTTGATGCGACCATCGAACGAAGTCTCGCGACAACTGCTTTGGGGCAAGCGGTCGTAAATGCACGCGCACTCTTGGCGATGGATGCGATTCAGTTGGGCGTTCCTTCTCTGCAGGTGCAAGTAAATCATTCGGTCAGCGCACCTCGATCGCTTCAGTGGGATGCGGCATTTTCTCCAGAGATTATTGCTCGCTGGCAGAGCAGACTTGAAGCGCTGACCCCTTCAAACCCTGGCGAATATCTGAATCTTGCGGAAGAAGTTGCAGACGAATCGATTGATGCTGAAAGTCAGCTGCTTGCTCGGCAACTTTATTCCTTGGCGGCTTCGATGGATGCCGGCACTCTTGCGACAACTGCAGCTTTGGGGCTCGCTGCTTTAGAGAATGACCAAACTGTTGAAGGGCGCAAATCGATTCAGCGTTGGTTGGCAATTGCACAGCGCTGGTCAAAGTCCGAGATTTCTTATGGTGCAGATTTCTCAGGTGGAGTTGATACGGTTGGGTCAGCCGTACGACTTGGTGTGGTTGAAGCAATCGTTCAATATCGCCGTGGATATGGAAGGCGAGCAAATGATCGACTGAAAAAACCACAAGTTCGCGCCTTCTTTGATTCGTTTATGCAGAAGGTGCCTGGAGGAGTCGAGGAGTTTGATCGACTTTCTGCAATTCATACCAACGGAACTCCGCCGCCTCTTTCTCCAGAAACAATCGACGCGCTTCTGCGAGTCGAGCATGGTTTATTGAAGCCGAAGAGTGTGCTCTGGTCTGACGCGATTTCGATGGGTGAGGGCGGTCCAACATTTGATGCGCCTATCGGAAGTGCTGCCGAGATATTCGGCGTTGATCCCGCGCGAAATCGCTGGACACCAAACGGGTGGATCCAGGTCGATAGTGTTCGTGCTGACAAGAAGTGACGCGCTTGCTGTTTGGCGCTTGATCGAAATTTTTAAGCAAATGCTTGTGCCAAATCCGCAATCAGGTCATCTGTGTTTTCAATTCCAACCGAAAGTCTCACAAGGGAATCCATAATTCCAAGTGCTTCGCGTTCTGCTGTTGGAACACTGGCGTGAGTCATAATTGCTGGATGCTCGATCAGACTCTCGACGCCGCCAAGACTTTCGGCAAGCGCAAACAGATGAACGCGCTCTAGGAATTTCCGACTCTCTGCAATCCCGCCATGCAAATGAATCGTGATCATTCCGCCGAATGCAGGCACGCCATTCATGCGCATTTGTCGTGCTGCAAGCGCGTGTTGCGGATGTGATGCAAGTCCGGGATAGACCACCGTTTTCACTGCAGGTTGACTGGTCAACCACTGGGCGATTTTCTGCGCAGATTCGCAGTGCTGTTTCATTCGAATGGCAAGAGTCTTTGCGCCGCGCAGCGTGAGATATGCATCGAATGGTCCCATCACGCTACCGATCGCATTCTGCATAAAGCGGAGTTTCTCTGCGAGATCACGCCGTGATGTCACCAAACAACCGCCGATGACATCGCTGTGACCGCCAAGATATTTCGTCGTTGAGTGCATCACAATATCGATGCCGCATTCGAGTGGTCGCTGCAAAATTGGTGATGCAAATGTATTGTCGACCACTGTGATCGCACCGTGCGCACGACCGACTCGCGCAACTGCATCGATGTCAACAACTTTCAATGTTGGATTTGTCGGGGTCTCCGCCCAAATCATCTGCGGCTTGCAAGCTTGCGCGGCGCGCTCGAGCGCTGCGGCATCGCTCATATCAACAAAGACAACCTTGAGTCCTTGCGAACGCTGACGCACGCGTTGCAGCAATCGATTCGTACCGCCATACACATCGTCCATGCACATGACCGTCTGACCCGCATCGAGCAATTCCAAGCATGTCGCAATTGCGGCAAGTCCGCTGGCGAATGCGAATCCACCTTGCGTGCGATCTTCTTCTTCTGTCAGTCCAGTGGATTCCAGATTTGCAAGGCATCTTTCGAGCGCAAACCGTGTCACATTATGACTGCGCGAATATTCGAATCCTTTGTGCACCCCAGGGGACTCTTGAATGAATGTTGAAGATGTATAGATGGGCGGCATGACTGCGCCTGTCGTTGGATCAGGACGCTGGCCACCGTGAATACAACGGCTCTCAAGATGCAGGGGTTTTGGATTCATGCCGTAAGGGTAACGAATGCGCTCGTGTCACGTTGAATTCCGCTATCGCATTCCGCCATCGCATTCCGCGCCAATCAAAACAGACAAGCGGGATTTGGGAACCACAGGCATTCCTAAATCCCGCCGTCACATTTCATGAACTGGCGTTACGAATGCATTCCAAATCAGAACGGAATATCTTCCTCTGGAGTTGGAACATGTCCTTCGCCACCGTTGCTTGGTGCTGAGCGAAAATTGCTTCCTTGATTGCTCGTCGCGCCTTCGCCGCCACCGCCGCCAGTTGGGGTGCCGATGAATTGAAAACTATCGATGACGACTCGCATCTTCGATCGCTTCTGTCCATCCTTATCCGTCCACTGGTCCA
>JBEELA010000059.1:0-10396 GCA_041168365.1 Planctomycetota bacterium | reverse complement strand
CCTTCAGGTGGCTTGCCGCCTTTGCCGCCTTTACCACCACCTTGACCTCCACGCATACCACCCATTTTTTCTTCCATGGCCTTCAATCTGTCGCCATTGGTCTCGCGCCATGCAGTCATTTCCTTCATGAATGTCTGGCGAATCCCGTCAACTTTGGTGCGTTGATCATCGCTCAACATAGGTTCAACAGACTTCATGGATTCCATGAACAACCTCGCATCCATCATTCCACCTTGCATTTGTTGGCGTTGACCCGCCTTACCATTCTTGCCTTCTTTGGGGCCGAAAGATGAATCGCCTTTGCCTGCATCATCTGGAACCTTTGGTCCGGCCAAAGTTCCGCCGTTGCCGCCATCGCCTCGTGGCGGTCGCTTTGCTTTGGGAGCTGCAGGTGGCTCATTTTGAGCGCCATCGGGTGCGGTCATTGGATCGTCATCCCCGACGCAGAAAGCGGTCGGCTGGATACCCGCCATCGAAACGGCGGTTGCGAGAACAAACATAGAGCTGAAGAGTGAAGTACGGGTCATTAAGAATTCCTTTCGTGGGCATTTGTCGTCGAAGAGGGAAATGGGGACAGCAATACCGTACCATTTTGTTCTATGCAACTTTCCTCCGCCGATATCCACGCTGCTCTGCGCACAGTCAAGGACCCTGACCTCGGGAAGGACCTTGTCACTCTGAATATGGTCAAGGATGTTCGAATTGATGGGTCCAACATCGTGATCGGCATCGAGTTGACCACTCCTGCATGTCCAATGAAAGAAGTCATTCGAAATGATGTTGAAGCTGCGATTCAAGCGCGCGCTTCTGCTGTCGGTGCGGCTGCTGCGCACGTCACAGTGGAATACACCGCGAAGGTTCGAGCCGCTGTGAATAAATCTGCTAGTAATCCCTTGCCGAATGTGAAACATGTCATCGCCGTTGGTGCGGGAAAAGGCGGAGTCGGCAAAAGTACAGTCAGCGTCAATCTTGCAGTAGGCCTCGCGCGCATGGGAGCGAAAGTCGGATTGCTTGATGGCGATATCTATGGACCGAGTGCGCCGACGATGCTTGGGCTGCATGAACTTCCTGGCGCGATACGAAACGAGATGCTGATTCCATTCGAAGTGCATGGCATTCGCGCGATCACGATTGGAAAACTTGTCGATCCGGAAAAGGCACTCATCTGGCGCGGGCCAATGGCGCACGGGGCATTCAAACAACTTGCGCTTCAAACGGAATGGGGTGCGTTGGATTATCTCATCGTCGATCTCCCACCAGGAACAGGCGATGTGCCATTGACTCTTGCGCAACTCTTGCCGCTGACTGGTGCAGTCGTTGTGTGTACTCCACAACGCGTTGCTCAAGATGATGCGCGTCGAGCGGTGCGAATGTTTCAACAGCTTGATGTTCCTGTGCTCGGAGTGGTTGAAAATATGTCCTACTTCATCGGTGATGATGGCAAGACTTATGACATCTTCGGCAGAGGCGGAGCAGAAATTATGGCTCGCACGATGGACTTGCCATACCTGGGTGCGATTCCAATTCATATGGATTTACGGCGCAATAGCGACGAAGGAACGCCGCTGGAAAACTGGCGCGGAAATCCCACGCTTGCAGGCGAATTGGATGGCGTTTGCCAACGTGTAGCCAGTCGAATATCGATCATCACTGTCGCGGGTGGTTTGATTCAGCCAACGCTTTCAGTGACGGGCTAGATTTCTCTGGATGGACTCAAAAGTGGTTCGTGCAGATTTTGGCAGCGGACTGATTCGCAATCGGGCTCAAAAATGCTGCGCGCTGAAATCCAGCGCGCCCTCCGGCGCGCGCCAAGACAACTGCGCAGACTTGCTCGGCTTGCAAACTCGCCGGGGTTCAAATCATTCCGCTGCCCACGTTGGCGAATCAAATTCTCACTCGAACGTTTTTCAGATCCGTCGTGCTTCTGTGTGCGTATCCAGCCGTTGAAAAATTCTGCCGGGCGAGTTCCGCAGGCGGCCGACGGCACTTGCAATAAAATTTCGTAAACCAGATCGTGTCGGTCGCCGAGGACTGTCTGAGCCCGGCGGGATCTTTTCACGGCTGCTCACTTATGCATATCCGCGGCTGTGTCCGTGGCTGATTCTGTGGCTGATTTCCACTCTCTACTTTCCAATCGGTCGATCGGCTCCCTCGACCGGAAAGTCTCTGCCAAACCAAGGCCAATATCCACCTTTGAGCGTCGCGCATTCAATTCCATGTCGATTCAGATATGCGCATGCACGCGAACTGCGACCACCAGCCGCGCAATATGCAATAACGAATTTATCGCGCGGAATCAGGTTGATGTGTTCTGCGATCTGGGTCAACGTGGTCAATTTCGCGCCAGCGATTCGGCCACGCAACCATTCGGCAGACGTGCGAACATCCAACATCAAACACTCGCCACGCAAATACATCTCATGCGCAGCATGCTGAGAAATATCGTCAACCTCACTCAGTGGCATCAATTCGCGCTCGATCATTGCATAGGCACGGCTCGAAATCCAACCGTCGATCTGGTCAATTCCCACCAGTCGCAGCGCTCGCACAATATCCCCAATCTTTCCTGACTCGCATATGCATACAACGCGTTCATCACTTGCAATACCAGCGGCGACCAGCGGTGCGAAAAATCTGTCGAACGGCACATGCAGCGCGCCTTCCACACCGTCAAATGTAAACTGATGCCACGGCCGCGTATCAATGACCACCGTCCTTGGAAAGGAAATCATTTGAACAAAAATGTCAACTTGCAATTCGGGAGGAGAAGACAATTTCTGCATCAGCGCTGGCTGCTCGCTGTGATGCAAATTTTCCATCCGTGAAAAATAGGTAGGGCGTTCAGGTTGATTGTCGCAAGTCGCAGCCGTGAATTCATCAGCACGATCAATCGAGCGAAGAACCGGATTGAATCTTCGCTCAATTCCAAGGGTTGTTTCTCCTGGCAAATTGATCGCACGACCGCACGAACTGCCACTGAGATGTCCTGCCAAAACAATCGTTTCATCTGGAAGATTGGCAAATCTATGCAGCGAACCTCGAAGTTCGCCAGCATCTTTCGCTGTCGTTCGCCCCGCCCCACCAGGCAACAATGCATCACCAGTAAGCAAAACGTGCAAGCCACTTGGGGGATGTTCAATCGAAATACTCAGCGCTCCCGCGGCGTGTCCTGGAGTCAAGATCGCACGCGCCTGCAAATCACCGATTGCAAATGTCGACCCATTCTTCAAGAATGTGACTCGTCGCATCCACCGATTGGGATCCCTTGCATACCAATTAGGAGGATCCGTCTCGCCTGAAAGATACGCATGAGTCGAATGAGCAATCAGCATTTCACAAATACCAGAAATATAATCCGATGGATCATGTGTTTCCAGAATCGCAGTGATCGTGAGACCGATTTCATTGGCAATTGCGCCGTATCGCGCAGGATCGCGAACAGGATCAACCAATATCGCATGCCGCGTTCGGGGACATGCGATCAAGTATGCGCACTGAGCGATTATTGGTTCTGTGATTCTGCGAACGATCAAGTGGTCAAGAATACCGAAGTGTGGCATTCCAATAATTTCTGTCTATCCTCTCTTTATCGTGCCTAATTCGAAACAAACTCTCATGTCTGCGTTCGGCCGTCGTGGTTGGCTGATCCCAGTGATGTTGGTCGCCGCGCTCACGCTGCAAATCACAGCGCTCTGTGTGCCCTTCATCGAAATGTCGATGTTTATCAAGGGAACAACCATTTATGGATTACTCACCTCGATCCACTTGATGTGGGCTGGCGGTCTGTATGTCATTGCAATCCTGATCATCTCATTCTCAGTTGTCTTTCCGTTCATGAAATTAGCGGGACTGACATTGGCGTGGATGGTTCTGCCTCCTGGCACATTGCGAACCGACTTGATTCGAATTTTGGGAATGCTGGGAAAGTGGTCGATGATGGATCCCTTCTGTGTGATCTTGGTCGTTGCGCTTGCATCGGATCAATGGGCGGTCGGTGCAGATACACAGGTCGGCATTTATTGTTTCCTCTGCGCAGTCGTCCTATCGATGACTCTTTCAATGATGATGATGCACTGCGATCGCAAGATGAATCCATCACCGATTGCGACATCTGCAGCTCCTTTTCGTATCGCTCAAAAAGTTGGATGGGAAAGCTCTATCGTGCCTATCGCACTCGTGATCTCCATGGTTGCGCTCTACTTTGCTCTCAGTCTGCCATTCTTGGAGATCGATCAGTTCCTCTTAAAATCGAACTCCTTCGGCATCTTCCAACTTTGCATTGCACTCTGGACGAACCATCATCACGCACTTGCACTACTCGCATGGACTGGTCTCTTAATCGTGCCAGTGACCACAATTCTGTTTGAGTGGTGGTTCTGGCTTTCGCGGGCCAACCCTGCTAGACACATTGCACACCGAAGATTTGTCGACACGCTGTATGAGTGGTCGATGCTCGATGTTTTTTCGCTCTCGCTTGTTCTCTTCTTGCTTGAAGGCAACAGATTTATCAAGACCGAAGTCCACAAAGGACTTTGGTTCATCGTGATTGCGGTGATCATTAGCCAAGTTTCTCGGCGGATTGCACGATCCACAGCGCAAAAGTGTTTTCGTCGAAGGCTGGACTAAAAACAATCAACCCTTGAGTTTTTTCAGTGCAGCATGAAGTGCATCAAGATGATGCGTTTCGTGGGCAGCTGAAATCTGAACGCGAAGCCGAGCGTGACCTTCAGGAACGACGGGATATCCAAATCCAATCACGAAGACACCCAAGTCGAGAAGTTGTCGGCTCATTGCAATCGCTTTCGCTGTGTCATGCACGATGATGGGGCAAATTGCGGTGGGACTTGTCAGCACAGAAAATCCAGATTGCAAGATTCCTTCGCGTGCATATTCGACATTTGCCCGCAATTTCTTCACACGCTGCGGTTCGCGCATCAAGACTTCGATTGCTTTATCCGCACTGCACGCAACGCTGCACGGCAGCGCATTGGAAAACAGCGTTGGTCGTCCGCGTTGAATCAGCAAATCAATTGCGGCACGTGATCCGGCGATATATCCGCCCGCCGCTCCACCGAGTGCTTTGCCAAGCGTTCCAGTGAAATAGTCAATCTGCGTTGCAGCCATCCCCCAATGTTCGTGCGTTCCGCGACCGGTTTGCCCCATGACGCCTGTGCCATGAGAATCATCCATGACCAAGAGCGCGCCGAACTCATCGCACAATGTGCGAATTGCTGGCAAGTCTGCGATGTCGCCTTCCATCGAAAAGACACCATCGGTCACAACCCAAATCGTTCCAGTCATCGAACTGTTTGCGCGCGCCTCGGTCAATTTTTCGCGCAGCGATACAGGATCATTATGCCGATAGACCCCGCGAAGCAAGCCCTTCTTGATCGAGACGGCCAAACGGATTCCGTCGATGATCGATGCGTGGTTCAACTCGTCGGAAATGATGATGTCGCCTGGTTCGCAAAGCGTTGGAAAGATCGCTTCGTTTGCATTCCAACAACTCGTGAATGTGTACGCGGCTTCGACGCCATAAAAACGAGCGATGCGATCTTCCAGTCTTTCGTGACAGTCGAATGTTCCACATATAAAACGAACACTCGCAGTGCCCGCGCCATATTTGCGGATGCCTTCAATTGCAGCATCGACCACTTCTGGATGATTCGCCAAGCCGAGATAGTTGTTCGAGCAAAGACACACAACTTCGCCACGGCCACGAATGCGAACGGTCGCATCCATCGGACCTTCGATTGTCTGCAGGTGCTTCAATTGCCCACTCTTGCGCAGTGAATCGAGAATCTCATTTGTGCGGGATGGGAAAGTTGTGTGTGCCATCATGGTCATCTCATAAGCATATCGCTCGCAACCCTCCACCACGCATGGTTAGTGCGCAGAAGTCTTTGCATACCGACCTGCGATCCTGGGCAAGAGATATTGGCTGAATGCTGTCTGGAGCGTGTGCGTTGCATTCCAACCCCAATCGCGTCGAGCCGCAGAATCATCGCATGTTTCTGGCCACGAATCGATGATCGATTGCCGCCCGAGATCGGGCTGAAAAGTGATGACGGCCTTGGGAAAAGCTTGTCTTACAAGGCTTGCAAAGTCTTCCGCGCTTGGCGAGAAACTAGCAACGTTGTACACCGAGCGCTTCAGATTTTTCTTCGGCGCGCGCATCAAACGCACAGTTGCGTCGATCGCTTCAGGCATTGTCATGAATGGGATGCGCGAATCAGGTCGAACAAAGCAGTGATACTCCCGCCCTGCTGCTGCGGCATGAATCATCTCCGGGCCGTAATCGCTTGTTCCCCCAGAAGGCATTGTCTCCGCCGAGATAATCCCTGGAAATCGAATCGAACGAAAGTCCACGGGATTTTCAAATCGATCCTTTGCAAGTTTGCGGTAATGATGGTCGTAGTACCGACCCAAATGTTCTCCAGTCAACTTATTGCATCCGTACATCGTGTGAGGATCGCAGAATTTCCCTTCGCTGATCGCTCCCGCTGCGTGCTTCGTTGCAAGATCGGGAAGGCCATACACGGCGATTGAACTTGGGAAAAAGAAACGCACTGTGCGTCCGTGCGATCTTGCTTGTTCTGCCGCAAGATGCAGCAAGTTGAGAGTTCCACCAACATTCACTTGATGCGCAGTCTCTGGTGCGAATTCGCTGCGAGTCGAAAGAAGCGCGGCCAAGTGATAGATCTCAGAAATCTCGTACATCGCCAAGAGACGCTCAAGGAGCGCGTGATCGCAAACATCACCTACATATGTATGGTCGCATTGTTCACGAATCTCTGGCGCAAGTTCTCGAATGTCCACTGCGATGATCGCTGGATGTGCATCGTCTCCCACCGAAGAGTTGCTCGTCCGAGCGGCATTGAGAGCCGACAATAATCCATGACCCATTTCTCCACCGGCGCCTGTGACCAAAATTGCAGTTGTGCGTTGCTGCCCCGTGGGCGAAGCGTGATGTGCGTTTGAATTTGATGTAGAAAGCATTCGCGCTCAAGATATATGCAAGAAGCAAATCGATACGGCTTACAGAACGCACCCCTGCTTCAACAGCAAATCACGCGTGGCATTTGTTCCAACTACTTCGCCGACTTTATCGCCTTCAAACTCCACGCCGATCCAACCGCAATATTGCGCATCTCGAACAATTCCCATCATTCTTGCGAAATCGATGGTGGTTTCTTCCCCCAACGCGTTGAATTCATAACTCTTCGCACTGACCGATTTCGCAAATGGCATCATTGCTTTCACTCCCGCATATCGATCGGCCTTTGTTCCGTCGGCGCAGGTGAAATTTCCAAAGTCAGGAAGCGTTCCACAATTTGCCGCAGTCGTCGCACGGATGACCGATGCGACCCACTCGCCATCACACGAGAGTCCGCCATGGTTTTCGACGATGACATTCAATTTCATAGGTGCTGCAAGCGCACAAAGTTGGCGCAATCCATCCGAGCAACGTTCGGCTTGTTCTGTCACACTTCCAATGCTGCGAGCGTTGACGCGAATCGAATGGCATCCCAAAGTTGCTGCGGCATCAAGCCACCGCTGATGCGCCATGACCGCCTTGCGCCGCGCTGCAACATCTGGATCGCCGATATCACCTTCTCCGTCACACATAATCAGCACGCTGGTGACACCGATGTCATCAGCGCGCTTTTTCAATTCTGCAACCCACGAACCATTCATCGGCAAACTTTTATAGAAAGTATTGACATACTCCACCCCCATCACGCCGCAGTTTTTATGTGCAAAGGATGCAAAGTCCAACGGCGCCAACTCGCCACTCTTCAACATTCGGTGAAATGACCATTGTGCAACGCTGATCCGATTGGAAAAGGCGTTGTTCCCTGGAGGTGAAGGGACGGGAACAGTTTGAATTTGCGCAACTGCATTATTCATCTTTGTTCCCAGTGCGCCGACCGCTCCAACAGAGAAAATCTGAAGAAATGTTCGGCGGGAAAAGTCATTGGGCATGGACTAGAAATTCCATAGAAGTTCGAAGTATAAAGAAAAAGAAGAACGAACAATCTTTGGCTATAATCATGTGATGTCCACGAAGTGCTTCCTTATCGTTGCGAGTTCGATCGCTCTCATCTTCTCAACATCAGCTCTTGCGCAGACCGGTGCCGCACCAGCCGCCGCACCAGTCGCCGCACCAGCCGCTACACCAGCTCCACGACCTCAAGTTCAATCAGCATTGGTCAATTTGACCCTTGAGTACAACGCACTCGACACGATGTTGCATTCCATCGGAAGCATGCGCATCAACACTCAAGACCGCATTAAGGCGATGAATGCATATATGCAACAGAAGAATTTGCTTGACGGCTTCCAAACATATTCTGCCAAAGTCACGAACCCGCCAGCAGGAACTTCGTTCAATCAGGGTTATCAAGTCGCACTTGCGAATGAAAAAATGGCTGGAACTCCCCAACCAACAACTCAAACTCTTGATCAACTGACTTCGGATGTTGCTGCGACCACGACTTTGGCTCAGGAGTCTTGGAATGCACAGAACAAACTCTTTCAGCAAGTCTCTGTCATCTCCGCATACTTACAGTCGAAGAATGAACTCGTTGGATATCAACAGTGGGCGCCTACATATGCCGCTCAGCAACGCAGTTCACAGACTGCGAAATATGCAGCAGAAAATCAACAATACAGTCAACAGACTTTGGCGTACTACAAACATCTTGATGCTCTTCACCAAATGTGGGACCAACAACCACACGGAACTGGTCTTGATTTCAATTACAGCTTCAGCCAAGGTGACGGTCCAGATGAAGGTGGAACAGGCATGACCACCAACGATGGAAATTCGGATCAACTTGCGATGCAAGAGGCCGAGAGCACAGGCAATGCTGCAGAAAACTATGCAGGAGGAGTGGCGAATGGAATCGGAGGCGGCGGTTATTACGGCGGTTCGAATTACAATTCATACTCCGATACCTATCCAGATATTTATGGATATCCCGTAGGAACAGATATGGGCGTGGGTGGGTTCAACAGGTACGGCATTAACAATGTTTGGAATCGAACAAATTCACGTGGCAATCCACGCATGCCCGGCGGAGTAGGCGGCGTTGGTGGACCAAGAGGTGTTGGACAAGTCGGCGGACCTGGTGGTGCTGGACAAGTCGGTGGACCTGGTGGAGTGGGACGCGTCAATGGCCCGGGTGGCGCTGGCGGAGTTGGTGGAGTTGGCAATCCTGGGAAGGCTGATGATGGCCACCACGGTGAAGCTGGCAGAAGATAAGTAAAAGTTCTCTCTGAAAAATTCTTTGCATGCCTTGAATGCATGCCTTGACTTGATTCTTTGGAGAATGTGCAGCTCTCAGCAATTCATGCTGAGAAATTCACAATGAGTAATACATAACGCGCAATTCACTCCCACTCAATTGTGGCGGGTGGCTTGCTTGATATGTCATAGACCACACGATTGACACCCTTCACTTCGTTGATCAATCGGCTCGAAATAGTTGCGAGAACGTCGTATGGCAAACGCGCCCAATCTGCAGTCATGAAATCTTGAGTCGTCACTGCTCGAAGCGCGACAACCGAGTCGTACGTTCTTCCATCACCCATCACGCCAACACTTCGAACTGGCAACAACACTGCGAAAACCTGATCAGTCTTGCGATACAAATCTGCTGCAACAATTTCTTCAAGCAAAATTTCGTCACAATCGCGAAGAATCCGAAGTTGCGGTTCGCTCACTGCACCAAGGCATCGAACCGCCAAACCGGGGCCAGGAAAAGGATGACGCCACACAATATGGGCAGGCAAACCAAGCACTTCGCCCAGAGTTCTCACTTCATCTTTGAACAAGTGGCGAAGTGGTTCGATCAATTCGAAACCGAGATCCGCCGGCAAACCTCCAACATTGTGATGCAATTTAATGTTCGCCGCAGTACCCGCGTGACCGTGGCCACTCTCGATCACATCCGGATAGAGCGTCCCCTGCGCAAGGAATTTCACATCGCCGTCGATCGTTTTCGCCGCCTCGCGAAAAACATCAATAAAGCGATGGCCAATGAGACGGCGCTTTTCCTGAGGATCCGTGATCCCATCTAAGTCACCAAGAAACTCTTTGCTTGCATCGATCACTCTCAAATCGACATCGAAGTGGTCTCGGAAAGTTGACTCGACCAACGCGCGTTCATTCTTGCGCAACAAACCGTTGTCAACAAAGATGCAAACCAACTGCCGCCCAATTGATTTCGCAAGCAAGGCGGCAACTACGGAACTATCGACGCCTCCAGAAAGCCCGCAAAGAACTCGTGCCGACCCGACGCGTTCGCGAATGCGATCGCTTTCTGCAGTGACAAAGTCCGACATCCGCCAATTTCCGTGACAGCCGCACGATCGAAACAGGAAATTGCGA
>JBEELA010000058.1:0-8448 GCA_041168365.1 Planctomycetota bacterium | reverse complement strand
ACACTCTGCGCAACGGATTCCGCAACTTCTGCTTGCGAGGGCCAAACATCGCGAAGATAGACAGGCTTGCCATCCTTTGATGTTCCAAGCGGCTCGACCATCAGATCGATGTCGACTGTTCCAGCGATTGCGTATGCGACAACAAGCGGAGGACTTGCGAGATAATTCGCCTTCACATCTGGATGAACGCGCGCTTCAAAATTTCGGTTCCCAGACAGGACGCTCGCAACAACCATCTCGTTTGCTTTGATTGCGCTATCAATTGCTTCGGGAAGTGGACCGCTATTGCCGATGCAAGTGGTGCAGCCATAACCAACAACATTGAATCCAAGTTCTTCAAGCGCTTCCATCGACCCAGACTTCTTCAGATATTCAGTAACAACTTTCGATCCAGGAGCGAGCGAACTCTTGACCCATGGCTTGCGCTGAAGACCAAGCGCACGAGCCTTTTTTGCCAGTAATCCCGCACCAATCATGACGCTTGGATTGCTGGTGTTTGTGCAACTCGTGATCGCTGCGATCACAACTGCGCCATTCTTGAGAATAAATTCTTGTCCTTCGTTCATCACTGCAACACCATCATCGGAAACCATCGTCGCCGCTGCTGCTGGCGCACCCTTTGTTCCAGATTTCAACTTTGGCAAGACGACCTTCCATGTCTTCTGCATTGCGCCAAGTTCGACTCGATCTTGAGGGCGCGATGGTCCAGCGAGACTCGGCGTGATTGTCGACTGATCAAGTTCGACAACTGACGAATATGCGATTGCGCGCGAGTCATCTCGCCAGAGTCCTTGCTCACGGGCGTAAGCCTCGACAGTCTGCACGAGAGATTCTTCGCGACCCGAGAGTCGCATGTATGCAAGCGTCTGTTCGTCGATCGGGAAAAACCCACAGGTCGCTCCATATTCAGGCGCCATGTTTGCAATCGTTGCGCGGTTTGCAAGAGGCATGTCCGCGAGTCCAGCTCCGAAGAATTCCACAAACTTATTCACAACTCCATGAGCGCGCAGTAACTCGGTCACACGCAGCACAAGATCCGTTGCGGTTGTTCCTTCGGGAAGTTTGCCAGTCAGCCGAACTCCAACAACCTCTGGAATCAGCATATAAATAGGCTGTCCGAGCATTACTGCCTCGGCTTCAATTCCACCAACTCCCCAACCAAGCACGCCCAATCCATTGATCATCGTTGTGTGGCTGTCTGTTCCAACAAGGCTGTCTGGATAGAGAACTCCATCTTTTTCCCAGACCACTTTTGCAAGATATTCCAAGTTGACCTGATGAACGATGCCCGTTCCAGGTGGCACGACTCGGAAATTACTGAATGCGCCCTGCCCCCACTTCAAGAATTCATAGCGCTCCATATTGCGCTCAAACTCCTTCTCATTATTGATTGTCAGCGCAACGCCACTGCCATACGCATCGACTTGCACCGAATGATCAATCACCAAATCGCACGGAACAAGCGGATTGACGCGCTTGGGATCCCCACCCATTCGCTTCATCGCACCACGCATCGCAGCAAGATCAACGACGCAAGGAACACCAGTGAAATCTTGTAAGACCACTCGTCCTGGCATGAAAGGAATTTCTTCGTCGCTCGGCTTTGCTGGGTCGTACTGCGCAAGAGCTCGCACATGATCCTCGGTATAGATTCGGCCATCAAGATTTCGCAGCACACTTTCCAAGAGAACGCGAATGGAATATGGGAGTCGATCGATATTGCCCACGGACTGCAACGCGCTCAGTTTCCAGATCGTGCGATCTCCGTTTGCGGTACGAATGGTGGACTTTGCTTTGAACGGATCGAGAGTGCTCACGGCGTTGAATCTCCTTATGTGTGCTCTGCTTAGGGCTGAAATCTGATTCTAGCGAGAGTCTCGCCAGCCTTCAACGACGATGCGCCAAATCTCGTTCACACGCTTGTTTGCACAGTTGGCACGATGCGTTCGAATGTCGTCGCTTCGAAGAAATTTGCGCGGCGCATCAAGGCGAAACCTGCAACGATTCTGCCTGGGAATTCTGCAATTCTTGTGTTATATCCCGCAGCGGTGCCGTTGAATTCATCGCGCGCCATTGCGATGCGTTGTTCCGCATCACTCAGTGCTTCTTGCAGGCGCAAAAAAACCTCGCCAGATTTGAGATTTGGGTACGCCTCGATGATTGCGTCAATCATTGGCATCGCGACTTTCGCTTGTCCATGCGCAGACTTGCGATTTTCCAGTGTTGCTTGTGCGCGGAGAAATGCGATCGCTTTTTGCAATCTCCCTTCGTGATCACGGATTGCAGATGCACACTCGATTAATCCTCGAATCAAATCTGCGCGACGCTTCAACTGCACGTCGATATTTGACGCAGCGCGAACAACACGATTGCGTAAATCAATCAGTTCGTTGAACATCCAGACAAACCACGTGAGTGCAAAGACCATACAAAAACTAGCGAAGCCAATTGCGAAGTACCACGGAAACTTTCGTCCAAGGTGTCCATTGTCGTCGGCAGCATCGATCATCAACAAACCCCCCACGGCAAGAAATCCAATGATTGCATAGAACCATCCAGCTGTTCCGTGACCACTGGTGACCGCCGCTTCGTTGCGAGTCGAGATCAAAAACAATCGTGCCTCCGCCCCTTCGGTCGCAGTTCCCTTTCGCCCACCACGAGCGATTTCCACATCAACGACGTCTTCTCTCTGACGCGCATATCCCACTACAAACAAGGGCGTTCCAATGCGAATTCCATCCTCTGAGAATGTCCGAACACCGTTGGAGCCAGAGACAGAGCCGGCAGGACCTTTGCCATAATAAAGTGGCTCTCCCTCATTCACGACTTGATAAAAAAGTGTTTCTTTCTCGACCCTTGCCCCTTCCCATTGCACGAGAATTCTCCCGCTGTCATCTTCGACTTCAAGCGCAGTTTGATCGAGACTATCGGCAACAACATCAGAGCCATGATCGGTCACAACCTTCGTTGTCGTATTGCCCTTGCTGTCCGTACTTGTCACCGTACGACGCCGAGTCCAATGCTCGGAGATTGTCCATGAAAAACAAACGCAAGGCGACTCACAGAGATAACCAATGACAGGATTGCGTGCGACGGCATTTCCCTTGATTTCCACATCTCCTACAAAGACACCTCCTATCGGTGTCGTCGGCATCGCACGCAAGATTGCGCGGCGGCGGAATCTTCGCAGTGAAAAGAAAACGAAGAGCAGCGAGAAAAATGCGCTCGCAATGACAATCCACATACGCGTGGATTCGTCACTTGTCATGATGTACCAGTCAAGCGACGCACGGTCATCATGAAACTCGACTTGATCGAGGAATGCAGTCCATACACGATTGCGCAATACAGAGCAGACGCAAAGAGAGAGCCACCAAGAAGCGACCAGCGTCTGCCGGCGATCGATTCCAAACTTCCAGGGATCATCATGCCAGGCTCGATCGCTGAAAGAGCAAGGTTCATTGGACTTGCGGCATTGATCATCGCTCCTCCGTATGGAATAGAGCCGCCGATCGACCAACCGCACAATCCAATCGATCCGCCAATAATTGCCACTACGCCTGTCGCTCCAACAACTGATCCAATTGTTCCTTTGCTCTTGACCGACCACTGCAAACCGACCATCACGCAGAGTGCCGTAAACGAAGTCAACACAATAGGCAGCGCAATTGCGACTTCTGGCAGCACGATTGGCACCAACACTTTGCCAGTACCAACGATTTCCGAAACCATCAAATTTGCACCACTGCCAAATCCGTTGGTGATGAAATACAAGGAAGCAATGCCAAGTGTTGCGCATGGCACGGCAATCAGAGGAAGCAAATACTGCACTAAACCACGGAGTTTTCCAGTGATATATGCACCAGGTTGAATTGGAGTCGTCAGAAGAATGTCCAGCGATTTGTCTTCGCGCTCGCGACTGACCGCTGTTGCGCTCAAATTGAGTGCGGTGAGAATAACGACCAATATCTCAGCGCCTATGACAGATGCGAGCGCCAACCGAGTCTGCAAAGCATTCAGCGTTCCAGAACGCGAGAGCAAGACGATCACAAATCCAATCGAGATTGCCAAAGAAATGAAGATCCAGCGAATTGTTTTTGCCCTCATTGTTTGGCTTCGCGAATGAAGTTCACGCCATGCAACGGGACTTGATCCAACGCGACGTGGTTCGCGACCCGAATCATCACCCAAGCCCTTTGCGACACCGCTGATTAGTGCACCGCCGAGAATGCGAACGCGCAGAGTTGAATACGCAATCAAGAAAATCGAAAGCAGAGTGAAGAACCATAACTGGGTTGCGACTGGCGAACCAAGCCACATGCGTTGCGGCCAGAGATATCCAGTACCGGCGAAATCCATAGGGATATAGATGTTCGATTGCAACAGCACATTCAAGGTCAAAAATGGATTGAGTGGAGTCATCCATGTCGTGAAGACTGCCTCGCTTCCGATTGCGAATGGTCGCTGAAGTGCCAAGTCGATTGCATATGTTGCGAATAGAAAAAGAATGATTGCGGAATAGAACACAAAGACCGATCGACGACCACCGGTGCGGGTCACACTCAAAGTGATTGCAATTGTTCCCATCACCAGCGCGCTCGCTGCAGATATTGCATAACTCTCGATGATCGCAGAACCTGGCACACCGCCAAAAAGCTGCGTCACAGCGAAAAGAGGGAAAGTGCTGATCAAGAGCGCGAGAACAAAAAATAATCGACCAAATAAATTACCCAGCACAATTTGCAATGAGCTGAGCGGAGATGTCAGCATCACATCCCAAGTTTGCTGATTCGATTCTTGTGCAATGGCGCCTCCCATAAAAATTGGCGCAAGAATGCAAATCAGAAAGACCTGCCCATAACTGACGACCGTGAATGCCCCTGCGCCGCTCTGAGCCAATTCACGCAGGGTTGTGCCAGAGCCAATGAGGGCGATCAACAGGATGAGAACCATAAGCGCCAAATATCCAGAACGAAGCATCAGATGGCGGGTTCGGCACGATCCACCTTGAACCAAACGAATTGCAATTGGGTTGAGAGGAAGTACCTGCAAAATTCGCATGACTGGACCACGCATCGAATATTGATGATAACTGCCGTTGACGCTGCCCCCGACTGGCGAATACTCTCAGGATGCTGCGGCACTCTGCCGTCGGCACTTTTTCACCCGCTCTCCCCGACAGCAGTCGGTGAGGCAGGAAATTCGGGGTACTCCCCCGACGAGCTCGCAAGGGTTCGTATAGATCTGACGCGCTGATTCTCGACTGACTCCTCATTTGTGATCTGAACTCTTTCAAACAGGATTCCCGAAACTGAACGATTCAAACTGCGCCTGATTTCCTGCCTGCATCCGACTGTCATTGTCGATTTGGGATTACGCCCTTTGAAAGGGGTCCCCGTTATGACAGGACAGACTGATTTGATCAACCTGACATTTGTCGAAATGCTGCTTATTGCAGCCGCGTTATTTCTCGGACTCGTTTGCGGCGGCATCGCAATCGGCATGTACACAGGCCGAAGTCTTCGAAGAGCCAAACAGCAGGCAGAAGAAGTGATCCGAAGCGCAGAGTCAACGGCAAGTAATCGTGCCAAAGACATTCAGCTTGCCGCTCAGAAACAAGCGGCAGAGCGAAGAAGCGAAGTCGACCGCGAAGTGAAACTCGCTTTGCAAAGTATGCAAGAGAGTCAAGTCAGAACTCAGAAAATTCAGGAAACACTCGAGCGCAAACTCGAGCACATCAATGACCGCGAAATTCGGCTCGACCAACAAGATAAAGCGATTAACGCACGCCAAGCAGAACTGGCGCAAGCCCTCACCACCGTCACGCAGGAACGGGAATCGATCCAGCGTCGACTCTCCGAAATTGCTGGACTGACAGTCGAACAAGCGCGAGAGATTTTCTTGGAAGATGTTCGCAACAACAGCATGCGTCAGGCCGCCGTGGTCGAGCACAAGATCATCGCCGAGGCAGAGTCGAAAGCCGGCGAGCGTGCGCGCGAAATCACTTTGATGGCAATCCAGCGTTATGCCGCAGAAACCGTATCAGATTCGACCATTCGAAGCGTCAAGATCCCCAGCGAAGAAATGAAGGGGCGCATCATTGGACGCGAAGGCCGCAACATTCGAGCAATTGAAAAGTTGACTGGCGTCGACATTCTCATCGATGACACGCCGGGCGTGATCAGTGTTTCGTGCTTCGATCGTGTGCGTCAAGCTATCGCGGCAGAGACCTTGCAGAAGTTGGTTGCAGACGGGCGCGTTCATCCATCGCGTGTCGAGGAAGTCGTCGAGCAAGTTCGCAAAGACATTCATCAACGCATCATTCAGCATGGAACCGAAGCTGCGCTCGAAGCAGACATCCGTGGATTGAATCCCAAGATCATCGAAGCAATGGGCAAGTTGCACTTCCGCACGAGTTATGGTCAGAACGTGCTGCGACATTCTTTGGAAGTTGCTTTTCTTTCGCAACTGATTGCTGATCAACTTGGGCTCAACGGTGCGATCGCTCGCCGCGCAGGATTTCTGCATGACATCGGCAAAGCAATGGATCATGAGATTGAAGGTGGGCATCCAGCGATCGGCATGGAATTCGCGGCACGTCATGGCGAAAAAACAGATGCTGTCTTGAATGCAATTGGTGGACATCACTCTGATATTCCGCCGACAACTCCGTATACCCCAATTGTGATGGCGGCCGACGCGCTCTCTGGCGCACGACCTGGAGCGCGACGCGAGTCGATGGAGCTTTACATCAAACGCCTCGAACAACTCGAAGCGATTGCGCGTGAGCAACCTTCCGTAACAGAAGCTTTTGCGGTGCAAGCGGGACGCGAAATTCGCGTCATCGTCGACGCTCGCAAAGCCGATGATGCGACAACACACATGATTGCCACAGCGATTGCCAAGCGCGTCGAAGATGAGATGACTTTCCCTGGAGAGATCAAGGTCTCTGTGCTTCGTGAAGTCCGAGCCGAGGCCGTTGCGAGATAGACTGCATTTCAGAGGAAATAACTATGGATGAAACTCCGCAGAATCAAACTCCCCCACCATTTTCGAATGCGACTCCCTCAGCATTCACTCCGGCCCAAATCGAAACAGCTAAGAGCAAAAAGGTCGCAGCCGGCGTGCTTGGAATTCTGCTTGGAGCCTTGGGCATTCACAAGTTTGTGCTTGGATATCAGTTGACTGGAATCATAATGTTGGGGGTGACGATTGTTGGTTCTGTGATTACGACTTGTCTCTGCCTTCCAGGATCAGGTGCGCTCGTGATGGCGATCATCGGCATCGTCGAAGGCATCATCTATCTCACCAAGAGCGATGAAGAATTCTGCCGAACCTATATCGTCAATCGACGCGAATGGTTTTAAGCGACATCGTGCAGACGCTCAGTGAAATTCGCGCGATGCTGGATGTTCGAGGCATTCATCCAAGGCATAGATTCGGCCAAAACTTTCTCCATGATCACAATCAGATTCGTCGGATCATTGCGCGCGCTGGTGTGAAGCATGGTGATTGTGTGCTTGAAGTCGGCCCCGGTACTGGCGCACTGACCGAAGCGCTTGTGGAAGTCGGCGCAAACATTGTCGCATGCGAAATCGATCGAGACATGGCTGCGATTATGACAGATCGAGTGATTGCTCGCGCTCCAGAACAAGTCTCGTTGATTGTTGCGGATTGCCTCGATGGAAAACATAAACTTTCAGCAGAATTGATGGCGGAAATCGATCGCCGTTTCGGGGGCAAGCCCTTCAAACTTGTGGCGAATCTGCCTTATCAAGCTGCGACTCCATTGATCATTCTGCTCATGACAACGCGGCGCGATTGCATCGGACAATATGCAACCATCCAACGCGAAGTTGCGCAGCGATTGATCGCCTCGCCACGATGTGGAGAATACGGACCTCTTTCGATCCTTTCGCATTTGCTGAGTCGCACCGAAATTTTTGCTGAACTTCCACCATCATGTTTTTGGCCATCGCCCGAAGTAACAAGTTCTATGATTGCGATTGAACAACTGGAACAACCACCAACATTCGATGTCGCTGCACTCAGCGCATTCATGCAAACGCTTTTTAACAAGCGGCGCAAACAACTCGGAGCGATACTCGGTCGCAGCGGAACATGGCCCACGGGTATCGAACCAACGATGCGTCCGGAAGAACTTGCGCCAGAGCAAGTTGTTCAATTGATGCACGCGCGCTGAATTTCGGTGGATGGGCTCATATATCGTTCGTGCAGATTTTGGCAGCGGACTGATTTGCCCCCGGGCTCAAACATGCTGCGCGCTGAAAGCCACCGCGCCCTCCGGCGCGCACCAAGACAACTACGCGGACTCCGGCTCGGCTTGCAAACTCGCCGGGGTTCAAATCATTCCGCTGCCCACGTTGGCGAATCAAATTCTCGCTCGAACGTTTTTCAGTTCCGTCGCACTTCAACTTGCGTGCCCAG
>JBEELA010000057.1:0-3290 GCA_041168365.1 Planctomycetota bacterium | reverse complement strand
GAACAGTCGACATCGATCTGATGGTCGAGCCGCTTGGAACATCAAAGGATGGCAAGCCTGTCTATCTTCGCGATGTTTGGCCCTCGCAAGCAGAAGTTGCGGAATCCGTTGCGCAGAGTGTCACGAATGAACAATTCCGCACCCAATACGCCGGCGTGTTTGAAGGCAGCGATGAATGGCGAGAAATCGCAACGACGCGTGGCGATATGTATCAGTGGAATGACAAGAGCACATATATTCAAGAGCCTCCATTTTTTACAACGATGACTCTCGCAGAACCTGGTGCGATTCAGGGGATTCGTGGCGCAAGATGCTTGGTCAAGGTTGGCGACAGTGTGACAACAGATCACATTTCACCTGCAGGAAACATCAAGACGGATGGTCCCGCTGGCAAATTCCTTTCGGCGAATGGCGTTCCAGTTTCTATGTTCAATAGTTATGGCAGTCGTCGTGGGAATGATCGCGTGATGACGCGCGGAACATTCGCTAACACGCGCATACAGAATCAACTCGCGCCGGGAACGATGGGCGGCGTGACGATGGATTTCGCCGATGGGAAAGTGAAGCCGATCTTTGATGCTGCAGAGAATTACGCCAAGTCAAAGACGGCACTTGTTGTGCTCGCTGGCAAAGATTATGGAATGGGTTCTTCGCGCGATTGGGCTGCGAAGGGCGTTTATCTTTTGGGAGTTCGCGCAGCAATCGTCGAAAGTTTCGAGCGTATTCATCGATCGAATCTCGTTGGGATGGGCGTGATGCCGCTGACCTTCAAGAATGGCGAAACCGCCGCGTCGCTTGGATTGACTGGCGAGGAGACATTCGATATCGATATTCCTGCTGATGTGAAGCCTCGACAATTGATCACTGTGCATGCGCGGCGAGCCTCTGGAGAGACGATCACATTCCAGACGATTTGCAGAATTGATACGCCGGTTGAAGTTGATTACTACCGCAATGGTGGGATTCTTCACACCGTGTTGCGAAGAATGGCTGCTACGAAATAGAAGGATGTAGTTACGGAAACAGTGACCGAGACAGCCGCGGAAACAGCCACGGCAACAGCCACGGCAACACATTAGTAAGCAGCCGTGAAAAGATCCCGCCGGGCTCAGACAGTCCTCGGCGACCGACACGATCTGATTTACGAAATTTTATTGCAAGCGCCGTCGGCCGCCTGCGGAACTCGCCCGGCAGAATTTTTCAACGGCTGGGCACGCACATCGATTTGCGACGGATCTGAAAAATGTTCGAGCGAGAATTTGATTCGCTCACGTGGGCAGCGGAATGATTTGAACCCCGGCGAGTTTGCAAGCCGAGCAAGTCTGCGCAGCTCGGCGCAGCATGTTTGAGCCCGGGGGCAAATCAGTCAGCTGCCAAAAAACTGCACGAACCACTTTTGAGTCCATGCATGTTTGAGTTCGGGATATGCGTCCAGCGGGGCTCACATAAAACAATTCCGTATGTGTTTGAGCCTGGGGGCAAATCAGTTCGCTGCACAACGCCGTATCGAAGTCAACTAGTTTTCAAAACTCACAAGATTTCGGCGTTCGCGCAAACGGAATGACATCGCGGATGTTTGCCATGCCAGTCGCATAAACAATCGCTCGCTCGAATCCAAGTCCGAATCCTGCGTGCGGGACGGTTCCATATCGCCGCAGATCTCGATACCACCAATATGCGTTGCGATCAAGTTTCATCTCATCGATGCGTTTGTCGAGCATGTCGAGTCGCTCTTCGCGTTGACTGCCACCAACGATTTCACCAATGCCTGGCGCAAGAATGTCCATCGCAGCGACAGTCTTGCCATCGTCATTCATCCGCATGTAAAACGCTTTGATGTCTTTTGGATAGTTCATCAAGATCACTGGGCGTCCAACAAGTTTCTCGGTCAGATATCGCTCGTGCTCGCTCTGCAAATCAGTCCCCCACGAAACTGGATATTCAAATTTGTGTCCTTTGGCAATTGCGGCTTCGAGATGCGCAATGCCATCTGTGTAATTCATTCGCTCGAAAGGTGCTTCGACCAATTTCTCCAGTCGAGTGATGCACTCTTTATCAATGCGCTCTGCGAAAAACTTGAGATCGTCGCCGCGTTCGTTCAGCAATGCCTTGAACATAAATTTCAGCAGATCTTCAGCCAATTGCGCATCTTCGACCAAACTTGCGAATGCAATTTCTGGCTCGATCATCCAGAACTCAGACAAGTGGCGGCTCGTGTTGGAATTTTCGGCGCGAAAAGTTGGGCCAAATGTATAAACCTTGCTCAGTGCTGCGCACCATGTTTCGACATTCAATTGCCCAGAAACAGTCAGATGCGCTTCGCGTCCAAAGAAGTCTTGCGAGAAATCAACTTTGCCCTCTGGAGTTTTAGGAATATTCGCAAGATCAAGAGTCGACACGCGAAACATTTGACCCGCGCCTTCGCAGTCGTTGCCTGTGATAATTGGTGTGTGAATCCAACAGAATCCGCGATCATTAAAAAATTGATGCACTGCCATCGCAAGGCAATGACGCACGCGGCCAATCGCGCCGAATGTGTTGGTGCGAGGTCGCAAGTGCGCAACCTCTCGCAAGTATTCAAACGAATGCGGCTTGGGTTGAATCGGATACGAGTCTGGATCTTCCACCCAACCAACGACTTCAACTTTGCTCGCTTGCAATTCGACTGATTGACCTTTGCCTTGACTCGCGACAACTTCGCCTTCCGCAATCACCGCGCAACTTGCAGTCAATCGCTGAATCTCGCTCGCATAATTCGCGACCGAATTCGCAACGACAACTTGCGCTGAATCGAAACACGATCCATCACTCAGCTGAATGAAAGAGATGCCGGCTTTGGAATCACGTCGAGTGCGTACCCAACCTTTCAGTCGGACGCTCTTGCCGAGGTATGCGGCGGAATCACGGAAAAGTTGGGCTACTGTGACATCAATCATTCCTCAAAGGTAGTGGGGGATCGCCTCCCGTGGATTCCCGCCAAATTGGCAGATTCAGCCCAAATGTGCTCGGGTGGGACTTTGCAGGGTGAAGGGTGGCAATCCACAATCGACCGCGGATGGCACGCAGTTTGCTCTACATCGCCCGATGATTCTTGGACTTCGACGACACGCAGATTCAGAACTGGGAGCTCACGCAACCAGCGGTGGTTGCTCGCAGCGACTGAATTTGCTGTTGGCATACGGCGGTTGGCGCGAAGATTCGTTCGCGGATCAATTGCCTCATCTTCTTATACCGGTTGTTGTGAATTGTTTACTAATGTGAAATGGTCGATTGTCTTTTGACTTATTATT
>JBEELA010000056.1:0-3286 GCA_041168365.1 Planctomycetota bacterium | reverse complement strand
CGCCATCCATTTCGACGAGCGCGTATTTATGCCTTGGATGCACGGCAATTGCGAGATTTGCAGGCAAAGTCCATGGGGTCGTCGTCCAAATCATGAACGATGGTTTGCATTCGCACTCGACACCGAAGGCTGCATCCACTTTCGATGTGTCCGCGGCTTCGAAGTCAACATAAATCGAAGGATCGACGCGATCTTCATATTCCAACTCCGCCTCTGCAAGCGCGGTCCGATTTGCAATCGACCAGTGCACAGGTTTCAATTGGCGAAAGACATATCCCTTTTCCAATAGCCCTGCGAAAACTTCCAGCGTGCCCGCTTCATATTCAGGCTGCATCGTGAAATATGGATTCTCATAATCCGCCAGCGTCAAGAGTCGCTGCATTTGTGCTGCTTGCGTCTTGATGAACTTCGCTGCGTATGTCGCACACTCGCGGCGAATCGCCATGCGCCGATTTTCGTCGGAAAGCGTTTCGAGTTTCGCGGCCTTGCCACTTTCAACCAAGCCAGTCATCACGCGATGTTCGATCGGAAGTCCGTGACAATCCCATCCAGGAACATAATGACATCCGCGACCTTCCATGATTGCGCTGCGCACAACAAGGTCTTTCAAGACTTTGTTCAAAAGATGGCCGACATGGATCGAACCATTTGCATACGGCGGGCCATCGTGAAAAACAAACTTCGGCGCGTTCATACGTGATGCAGTAATCGCCGCAGCGACACCTTGCTTCTGCCAGCGGGCAAGCGTCGCAGGCTCCGCTTGAGCGAGATTCGCCTTCATCGGAAATGCAGTCTTGGGAAGGTTCAGAGTGGTCTTGTAATCGCGTGTGTCGCTCATTGTTATGATTGGGAGTGTAATGGAGTGGGTGGAGAGGTCGCAGTGGCGGTCAAGCCAACGCCGTTGAGTAAACGCTGTGAGTCACTTCGCCGCAAATCGGCGGGCAGCCCAGACAAAGATCAACGCTTGAGCGATGAGACCTAAGAGAACTGCCACTGCCGCAATCCATCTGAATTCCGCAAGACTATCGAGTCCTTTCAGCGAACGGAGATTCTGAAGTTCCGTCACCATTTCAAGATTCTTCAGTGCTTCCAAGTTCTTGAGCGCATCGAGACCCTTCAGCGATTCCAGATTCTTCAAAGCGTCGAGATCCTTCAAGGCTTGGAGATTCTTCATTGAATCAAGCCTTTTCAACTCTTCCAGCGACTTGAGTTGCTGCAACCCTTGCAGTGCTTGAAGTTCTTTCAAATCCTTCATCTGCACAGACATGGTGGAGAATTCCGCTAGGATTTTCTGAAAGGAAGGATCATTGAGCGTCGCAACGAGCGCGCGCCGTAAACGAAACTCCATCGCCAGAGGCAACTGCGCGAAAACAGCTCCACCTTCTTGCGCGGCAAGTCGCAGCGCATGGATTTCGCCTAGCCCGCGCTCGAGCACACCGTTGTCGTCAAACTGAACAAACGAAGAATCGATCTGAATGCTCTTTGGCATTTTGAATCGTGTCGCAAGCATTTCATTCACTGTTAGCAATGCTGCCAATGGGGTCTTGTCCTTTGACTCCGATCTGGTTGTAATCGAACGGACCTCTGTGATCACGTCGGGTGTCAGCCACTTCTCTCCAAGGATGAACAAGTCTGTTTCGATCGCATCGATTGTCGCGATCATCGGCCGAAGCGAGGGATAAGGTCCAGACTCGGCGGCGCTTGCAAGTGCATTTCGAATCGACTCACCAGAAATCAGCAGGTTGGTCAATCCAACCCGCGGATCTGGAGCTGACATTTGCATTGCGGCAAAAATTCCTGCGACAGCCGCGATATCAAGCAATGTTTCGCGTGTCTGCGGATCGGAAATCTGCGCAAGCGCGGTATTGCAATCCAACGGCAAGACCACGGAAATCTGCCGAACGAGCGGCGCCAATTCGGCCCGTAGTTGATCGAACTTGACCTGTTGCTCCATGTACGTGCGCTGCTCAGTACTTGACGACGCATCGCTTTGCCCCATTCTGTGCGGCACGCATCCGAAAAATCCAAGTGCTGGAATGATGATGCCTGCAAGAAAAGTTGTTCGCATCACCTCATCGTACGAAAAGTCGGCTACATGAACATCGCGAGACATTTGCCGATGCGTTTGATTGCGCTGCTCACTCCGGCTTCGGATCGCCAGGCTTCACGACTTCATCCAGATATTTCTGGAAGTCAGCCATGTGATAGGAGATGAAACAGAATGCGTGATGCAATGCAAACCACTCGATATCGGTGGGGTCCTTGGATAGATCATTGCGCTGACGATTGAGTTCGGCGAGAATTGGTTCGACCTTCATATCAGTGGAGGTTACTACGCAGCTTTGGAAGTCCCCGCAACCCCATCTCGGGTCACGATGAAGAAATCGCTGGTGATCGGATAAGGCAAGCGCGAATAATCGCGAGCAATTCTGGCACGAATACGGTCAAGAAATGGATCTGGACCATACGAAAGTGCTATGAAGACATCGCGCGCAGGCGTTGCGACATAGAAATCGCCACGCAATTCTTTTGCCAGCCGTTCATGCAACTTCGACAGAAGAAGTCGAGCTGCGTCATATCCATCTTTCAAAGACAAGAGCGCGGCGCGCCCTCCGTCGTGACTTGCGATCACTTGCACTTGCAGATCGGGTGCGTATGAACCAAGATTCTGCCGAGCAATTTCTTCGAGATCTTCCGGCCCAATCCCCCACCGAATCATTTGCTCTGTAGAAACGCTGACGGTCATCTCCGGCATATCGAGCACAAAGACGATCACCGTTCCATTGACCCACGGTAAATGTGCAATCGATTGACGATCAACGCCTTCGAAAATCGACTCGGGCTGAATGCGAGGCATGATTCGATTTCGCGCAACGGCGAATGGAATCAAGCTTGCGCCGACCGAATCGCCCTCGAAGATTCTCTCGAAATAACTTCGCACAAACGCGTGGCCGCGCTGGGGATCCTGCTGAACCATGCGAAAGAGATTCTCGAGGCCCAAGGCCTTGCCATCAATTGTCAAATTGAGTGGAGAAATGATTTCGACTGGCTTTTGTTGATACCAACCCTTCAGCAAGCGCTCGACCATTTCGGTAAAGCCTTGCCAATCTTCTGGGAATTTCTCTAAAGGGAATTTGTCTTGATTTGAATCGCTCATTCCTAGCCTCCTGAAGACGCACGGAATGTGCGCACCTTCAATTGAACTATCGGATAAAATAGGATGCAATGCCAATGAATATGACGATTATTTTGAATGGGAAAATCTAAAAATGGCGCTTGACACCAC
>JBEELA010000055.1:0-5881 GCA_041168365.1 Planctomycetota bacterium | reverse complement strand
TCGGTGCGAAACTCGGCACCACTGAGAACATTCTCACTGCTTGGATCATCGGCGGCGTTCTCGCTTTATGTGGCGGCCTCTCGCTTGCGGAACTTGGCGCGATGATTCCGTGTTCTGGCGGAAGCGTCGAATTCGCACGTCGCGCATTCGGTGGCACAATTGGATATCTCGTTGCAATGGTCTCTATTTTTTGCGGCTACTTTTTATCACTGGCTGTCATCAGCTTATTGCTTGGTGAATATGTCAATCAACTCCTTCCGACGCCAGTCCCGATCGGCTGGATTGCATCACTCGCCATCGTCGCGGCATTTGTTTCGCAGATCTTCGGACTTCATGCTGGTTATCGTTTCAACACTGCGCTTTCATTTGTCAAATTTGGATTTGTCGCACTCTTTGTTTTTGCCGGACTTTTCTGGCCGATCAGTTCGCGGATGGCTGCGCCCGCACTCTCTGAAACTGTCACGCATCCAGGCATGATTTCTGCCGCAGTCGCAAGCGCGACTCTCACCGTCAGTTTCGCATATCTCGGGTGGGCAGCTGGAGCAGATATTGCAGGCGACATGAAGCGACCAGGCCGTAATGTTCCGCTTTCGATCATCACAGCAATCGTGCTTGTGTTTGCGATTTATATCGGCGTGAATATTGTTTATTTGCGTGTCATTGATCCAGCTGCAATGCTCGATGCTGACGGAACACCAATGCAAGCCATTGGTGGGGTCGCTGCTCGATTGCTCTTTGGCACTGCCGTCGGCAACGCAATGGCTGCAGTGATCGCACTACTCTTTTTTTCAACGATGGTCTCAGGGATTATCACTGGCGCGCGCATCATCGAATCTATGGCGCATTCGCGAGAGATACCTGAATGGATAGGCGTACGACTTCCCAACGGTGTGCCGATGCGAGCGCTTATTGTGCTCACGGTCGCAAGCCTGGCATCGCTTGCAATTGGAAATCTCGATGACATCCTTGGAATGCTGACTGTGCTCATTAATATTTTTTCTTCACTATCAGTTGCTGCCGTGATTGTCCTTCGCAAGACAATGCCTGATGCGCCCCGTCCATTTCGAGTGCCGTTCTATCCCGTGACACCAATCATTTCTATCGTGCTCGCCGCTTGGAGTATTGCGATAAGCGTGATGGATGGCGGCTTGAATGCGATCATCGCCTCCGTTGCTGCGGTTGCCATTCTTTTATTAATCAAGCCACTGATCATGATTGGAAAATTTGGGACTTCTCAGCGGTGAAAATACTGCGGCTTTTACCCGACAACCAACATCTCGCCAGCAAGTCCTGGACCAAATGCGAGTCCGACCCACGGACGTGCAATCTTACGTTCAAACAATTCACTCAGAATGAAAAGTAAAGTCGCGCTGCTCATATTCCCAAAGTTTTGAAGAACGCAACGGCTTGCATCGCCTGATTCATGAGCGATCGCAAGGGATGCAATGACAGCATCGATGACACGAGGTCCACCAGGATGAATCGCCCATCCGCGAATGTCCTGGGTATCGAGCGAATGTTTTGCAAGCGCGCAGCGCACCCATTCGCCAACACGGGATTCAATAATTTCTGGGACACGCGCCCCGAGTGTCATTTCAAACCCATGATCTCCAATGTGCCACGCCATTTCACTTGCAGTATTAGGCATCATGATGCTGTGCGTTCCTGCGATGGATGGATGCGTATGTGGATCTCCACGTGCAACGATCACTGCAGCACTTCCGTCACTGAAAAGCGTATTGGCGATCAACTGGTCAAGCCGAATCCCATAATGCAAATGTGCTGACGAAACTTCAGCGCAGCAAACCAGAACAACTGAGTCGGGATTAGCCAGTATCACATCGCGCGCAATCGCCAAGGCATTCACTGCCGCGTGACAACCCATGAATCCAACATTTGTTCTGCGACAGTCGGCGGAAAGTGAAAGATTTTCGATCAGCCACGCATCCAGTCCAGGAGCTTCAAATCCCGTGCAGGATGCTGTGATGATGTGCGTGATTGCGCGTGCCGATATTTTTGCACGATCGATTGCTTGCAAGCATGCCTGCGTGCTCATCTGTCGTGCCGCACTTGACCATAGTTGCATGCGCTGCGATGTAGTCGGTCCATGGCCTTCGGGATCCGCTTGGAAAAACGCTGGCTTGCCCACTTCCTGTGCCGAAGCGCACCAACGACCATCAATTCCACTGCGCTCTGCGAGTCGAAGAATGACTGCGCGATCAAGCGAGTGTGGCGCGACCGATGACGCCATCTCGATCCACTGAGCGCGGGTCAAACGCTGTGGAGGGTTGGCGCATCCGATGGAGTGAATACATGCGTGCGTCATGGTGCGAGTTTTGTAAAAATGCGAGATGGAGCAGGAGTATCGATATTCGAACCAAACGCACTTGCAACTCGATCAGCGAGAGATGGGAAAAAGTGAGCGGCGCGAATTCCAGTTCGAAGCAATCTTGCGTGGCGAAGAAGATGAGCGGTCAGCAAGCATCGCATACGTGACGAACGAACAATTCGATTCGCAATAATCGGCCACTCCTTTGATGATGCACTTGCGAGAATCATCGCACTTGCGTGGTTGCCCGCAGCACTGCCAGTTGCCAGCGCCCAACTCATTCCCTCTCCTGTGAATGGTTCGACATATCCGCTCGCATCGCCAGCGACCAAGACGTCTTCGTAAGCAAGTTGCATGCGCCGACGAGTCAAGAAAGGCGTCCCTCTCCATTGCTCCCCTGCAAATTTCGTATTGGTGCTCACATGCAAAGTAAGCCACTGTGCTGCAAGATATGCAACTCCACCTGCGCTGCGAATGACGCTCGGATGAGCAGCGGCGGCGATATCAATTCGTCCATTTGCCAGCCGAACTGCACCGATATAACCACCATTGTGAACGCTCATGAGAATTTGTTCACGGCTGATATCGAGCGCGGCTCCATCAACCGTTGCGCCAAATCCCATACGACTTGATTTCGAAACTCGCCATTCAAACTTGGAGATCCCGTCAAGCGAAGTCCCCTGCAAACCATCCGCTGCGATCCGCACGCGCGAGCGAATCGTTCGCACGATTTTATCTTGACGCACGACGACCGATCCATCAACATCGAATGACGCGACGGATCCCATTAGAACTATACCGCCTTGTTTTATGACGAGGTCAAGCAGTGATTCATCAAGCTCATCACGAGCAATCGCAACGCCACCCTCACGCCGCATCTGCATGACTTGTCCCCCACATTCCAAACGCACGACAGATAATTTCTGTGCACTGTCAAGGACTGACGATGCTCCAAGTTGCGCAAGCACTTTGATTCCTGCAGGCGCCAAACAACATCCGCACACTTTCTGTCGCGGATGAATGCCGCGATCGACAACAAGCACAGAGCATCCTGCACGCAGTGCTGCGATTGCTGCGGCAGATCCTGCCGGCCCGCCACCGGCGATAATCACATCGAATAAATCTGTGATTGCACTCAGATTTGTGAGGATTCCCTTCACCTACGAACCTCGCGCGTCGTTTCTGCAACAGGTCGCTGCCACCAGAGTCTCCACCGCGCGGGCCATGCACGAGAAACAGAAGCGCCATGCAATCCAGCTTCGTTTGCCATTGCACGCGCTTCATCGAGAGTGAACGCAGCGCGCACACTTGCAATTGCATCGAAATGCACAACGCGAGAACGTGTCAGCACTCGCGATCCAATCCACGCAAGCGCCAATCCCGCATTGGATCGATCAAGATCCGCGATTCCCACAGCGACATCCGCCGCGCTTGCCATCGTGCGCATTGCCGCTCGACCAGTGTCATCATCGAGATGATGGATGAAGAGCGAACAAATCACGACATCCGCACGCACTGGGATTTGCTCGCGAAGCAAGTCGACACGGAGCAGATTGACGCGCTCGCCGATTGCGTGCGCATTCTGCTGAGCAACTTCAAGCGCACGAGAACTGCAATCACACAAGGTCCAATTGATATTCAATCCTTGACGACGCGCCAACTTCGCCATCGCCATCGGACCATCGCCAGAACCTGTCGCGACATCCATCACACGAAGCGGCCGACCCTGTGCGTTCACATCAATAGCAAGCCTTGCAATACTTGGCCAAAGAATGCGGGCACTCTTGGACCATGCGTTCAAGCGTTTCAAGCCTACGAGGGCAGCATGATGTTCGCGCGGATCAAGCGCAGGATCGTCCATCAATTCTTCAACGCGAATACGCTCGAGCGCAGTAGAGGGTGACCCACGGATGGAACTTGTTGTGTTCGTCATGTGTCCGCTTGGAGTGAATGCAATGCTAGGTCAATATCCTCACTTCAACGCAGAACAAGAACGCATTCGGTAAAATCAAATCCCTCGTGAATCCCAAACCAACCATCTATCTCATAGCCAATGGAGATCTTCGCGCTTCTGCGAATAAGAAATGCGAAACCGCTCAACTTGCAATGGAGGCTGCGCTGATCAAAGCGATCAAGGAGGAAGGCGGGACAGTCAAGCGTGCGCATGGTTTTCGTAAAGAAGTCGGACATAGTTTTATTGATTCTCAGAAATATGGAATGGAAATCTTTCGCAAGATTCCTAGCGGCGCACCGCTGATCGTCGCCGAGGCAGTCTGGCAATACTCGCATCACATTCTGCATGGATTGATGACCCATAAAGGACCGATCTTGACTGCAGCGAATTGGTCTGGAACTTGGCCAGGTCTTGTCGGCATGCTCAATCTCAATGGGTCGATGACGAAGGCTGGCATTGAATATTCATCGCTGTGGAGCGAAGACTTTCAGGATTCAACTTTTCGTGCTGGAATTCGCACGTGGCTTCGCAAAGGAAAAGTTTCGCATGCGACGAAACATGTTCGAACATATGCCAGCGCAAAACTCCCGCCATCCGCTACACACATCGGCGAAAAATATGCCGCGGATCTTCGCAGCCGTAAGGCGATCATGGGAGTCTTCGATGAAGGTTGCATGGGAATGCATAATGCGATTATTCCAGATGAATTGCTGCACTCGACGGGTGTTTTTAAAGAGAGACTCAGTCAATCTTCTCTGTATGCCGCAATGCTGCAAGTATCGACCGCCGATGCGAATGTTGCACTTCGTTGGTTGCTCCGCAAAGGAATGAAGTTTAACTGGGGAAAGAACGCAGAGACCGAACTGACCAAACAACAAACGATCGACCAACTCAAGATGTACATCGCCGCGGTGCGAATTGCGGACGAGTTTGGATGCGCGACGATCGGCATTCAATATCAGCAAGGACTGAAAGATCTCGCTCCCGCTTCTGATCTTGCAGAAGGTTTACTGAACAATCGAGATCGACCACCGGTCTTTCACGCGAAGTCGCGCAAGGAACTTTTCAAGGGAGAAGCGTTGCCACACTTCAACGAGGTTGACGAATGTTCTGGACTCGACGGATTGGTGACATATGAACTCTGGAAGAAGCTTGGCTGGGAACCAGAAAATACGCTGCACGATCTGCGCTGGGGTCGGCACTACTGCGGAAAATCTGGCGGCCGAATGCTTGACGCATATGTCTGGGTCTTCCTCATCTCGGGCGCAGCACCCCCAGCACATTTCATCGATGGATATTGCGGTACTTCGAGCGAAAGACAACCGCCGATGTATTTCCGACTTGGCGGCGGCACGGTCAAAGGCGTCTCCAAGCCAGGGTGGATCGTGTGGTCCCGTCTATATATAGAAGGTGCGCAATTGAGATTCGACATCGGTATCGGCGAAGTCGTCGAACTCCCACAAGCCGAGACCGAAGATCGATGGAAATTGACCACGTCACAGTGGCCCATCATGCATGTCGTTCTTCAGGGAATCGATCGCGATCAAATGATGGCTCGACACAAAGCGAATCACATTCAAGTGGTCTATGCACCAAGC
>JBEELA010000054.1:0-2579 GCA_041168365.1 Planctomycetota bacterium | reverse complement strand
ATCGCGTTGGAGGATTCGAAGCCAATCTCTTTCGTGCAATCTTGATCGACTTTGGGAAGCTGACTTTCATTTCAGCGCTCGGTGTTGCTGCCGCCAGTGTGCTCTCTTTTCCAGTCGCGGTTTTGTTAACCGTTTCCGTCTTTCTGGCAGGTTCCCTCTCGTCGTTTATTGCTTTGTCTTTAGGAAATTACTACAGCAGTGCAGATGCAAATTATTTCATTCTTGTCTTTGAATTTGTCATTCGTACCATTGTTGGTTTCGTGTATTGGATGCTTGCTCCATTTGGGAACGCGAGCAGTTCCGCAGATCTCGTCGATGGACGCGTAATCTTATGGAGTGCCGTGATTCGTTCGATCGCTCAGGTTGGATTGCTGTGGAGCCTCATAGTCTTCGGAATTGGAGTCATTGCGTTCAAGCGCAAGGAGATAGCTATCTACAGTGGGGGCGGTGGCTGATCCATGCGTAATCGCCTTATTCAAGTTGCGTGCGTTGTTCTTGCTATTGTGTCCGTGATTTTTGCTGAAATGCTGTTGCCAAAAATTCTTCGAGTGAGTGACGAAAATAGTTTGCGTTATACAGATGTTTCAATTGATGGCGCACCACCCATCGTTGCGCTTGGAACTGCCATCGGTGCCCTGAGAGGAATCATTGTCGACTACCTATGGATTAAGACGAATCTGCAAAAGGAGAAGGGCCTTTTTTATGAGGCGATGGAAGATGCTTCTCTGATTACAAAACTTCAACCTCGATTCGGCGAAGTTTGGTCTTTTCAAGGCCACAATATGGCATACAACATTTCTGTGATGACAGATACTCCAGGAGAGCGATGGGAGTGGGTCCGTGCGGGCATCGATTTGGTTCGAGATGAAGGTCTTCGTTATAACCCGAACGATTTGGTGTTGCACAAGGAACTTGCATTCTGGCTTTCACACAAAGTCGACGGAGTTTCAGATGATGCACATCTTTATTACAAGCGAGAATTCGCTCGTGAATGGCAGTTCTTACTCGGAGTACCCCCAGCAACGATTCAAGATCGAGTTGCTTGGATTGCCGCGATAAAGGATGCGCCAGATTCACTCGAGGAGTTAGAACTCAAGAAGCCTGAAGTCAAGGTCATGGTGGATCAATTGAAAGCAAACCTTTCAACTTTCGAACGCAAGTTTCGGTTTCAACTTGATAAAGATTTTTTGATGAACCTTGGGCGATGGCAATCAGTCCAAACCAGCCGGTACGCAAAAATACTTCAACTTGATGCCACCTTTCGAAAAAACGACCCCGTCTATCTCGCTTTCGATACGGTCTTCGCGAATCCAGAATCGAAAGCCGCGCTTGAAAGTTTTCTCCCATTTTTACGTAAGAAGGTCCTCCGCGAATCTTTTAATATGGACCCATCTCTTATGTGGGAGTACACCAGAGACTTTGGGCCATTCGACTGGAGACACCCGCAGAGTCATGCCTTTTATTGGGCTCGCAAGGGAACCACGACTGCTGCGAAGAGAACATCGAATGTCGAGGATGTCTACAAGGTTCTTAATAACGACCGGATCAATATTCAGGCAATGCAGGCACTCTCAAGAACGGGATTGATGCAGTATGACCCATACAGCAACGATAATCCGACTCGGCTCAATGATCCAAGGTGGATCAAATCAATTGATATTTATTTTGGAGAGCTTTACCGGAAGCACTTTGGAACTCGAGGCGGCGGAGGCGATTCGTTCTGTGATTTTTATCAAAATTTCATGGCGCAAGCTGTGCGCGAGTTGTATCGATTTGGAGATTATGAAGGTGCGCAAACAATCCTCACGAAACTTGACAACCTTTTCGGTCGAGGCGGGCTTATTCCAAACAATAAGTACGAGGCGCCTATGGATACTTTTGTCCGAGAGACTACGTATGCAGAGTATGAGGCTGCACCAGATGTTGCTCGGAGTGATGTTTATGCCGTTCTGACTCGTGGCTTTCGCGAGGGTTTGTTGATGGATCGCCCGAAGGTGCTTGAGGACGCAATTAAATTTGCTCAGGATTTGACTGAATATTTCCAAAGTTCGCAGTCGACAGACTTTGTGAATAAATTCGGAGAGCGTCGGATGGCTGCACTTATCGGGAATTTACGCACAAGTGTGCGAGATGTCTTGATGAATGTCTTGATCGACCCATCTCAACCACTTGTAGATCGGTTAACGATTTATAATCGTGCAGGAGAGCCGGAGCGTCGAATAGTCTACGATCTTGTAAAGGCGCCTCTTGAAGCGGAGTTCTCGATGGATCCGCTTTCTAAACTCGCTCCGTTTGCGCAAGTACTTCCAGAACCACCAGGAATGGAACCCTATCGCCAAGCCATGGCCGCCGAAGCAGCCAAACGTGCTGCTGAGTTGGAAACTTCCAAACGATCCACAGCGGAAATCAAATGAGTCAAGAGATTTCGACAGCGCACATCAGCCAGCCAGCAATCTTGCCGCCAGCAATCTTGGCGATTGGTCGAAACTACGCAGAGCACGCCAAGGAAATGGGCGGGACTATCCCCACACGACCGATCATCTTCTTTAAGAATCCCGCCTGCGTGATCTCTGATGGCG
>JBEELA010000053.1:0-2834 GCA_041168365.1 Planctomycetota bacterium | reverse complement strand
TCGCAGTCAGGATTCCTTCGAGCAACATTCCAAGTGCGCCGAGCATGAAACCTTGCGAGACCGAATAAAGGACAGTGATCGATGCGGCCATTCGAGGCGAGCGGCGGACAAGAAAAATAGCAGCGATCGAAACAATCATGGAGACGATGAATGCAATCCACATCGCTGCTGGGAAATTCTTAGTGACAGGTACAGCGATTGCGCCAGAAAGTGCAGCAAGGAGTACGCAGCCTGCTGTTTTGTTGATGATTCCGGAAACAGTGCATGTTCCTGCGGACCCTGCAGATTGACTGATCGCACCTGAGAGAACGCTGTCTGCGAGAATTGGATTTGTTGAGACGAGTGACATATTTTTGAATCCTTTGGGTTTCGCCGACCTTTACTTCGGCTGAGATTGGGCTTGCTGCATCGAACGCTGAATTTGCTCGACCACGGTCTGTTGGTGAGCCAAACGAAAAGTGAAGTCGAATGATACGCCGATGTATGTTCGCTGGGAACTATCCAGATGAGTGTGAACGACCTTGCCAGTGGCGACGATTGGGACGGGATGATTACGACCGAGCGGAATTTCAATCCAGAAAATTCGGTGACGACCAAGAACTGCAGAATCTTGTGATTCGACTCGCAGGCCCACGCCTCCGCCGCCAACATTCATCAATTTTGCATTGAACTTCGGTCCCACTGATGGCATCGGTGCGGCAACGTTTGATGGCAACTTCGATTCGAGGAAGGCTCGGAAGGCTTCTTCATTCGCCGTCTCCGCAGCCACGATGGTTCTGGGATCAAGAAGCGGCCACATACTGACGCTTGGCAATTGCAATTCTGCAGCTTCAATTCGCACGAATCGTCGCAAGCAGCGTTCAACATTGTCTGGCAATTCAAGTCGCATACAAACACCACGTGCGCCCGTTGGGCGTTCATCCGAAATTTTTCGAGATCGGAATTTCCAGCGATTTTGTCCAATCGTGATTGCACCCACGAGAGCGATTCCATCTTCAATTCGAAATGTTTCGCCAAGTGCAACGGGCGCTTCAACCAATACCGATTCTTCTTCAAGTGAAACGATCTTCAAACGCCAAACAAGATCTGATGATCCAACAACTTCCTGTGGATCGACAAGTGGATGTGAATGAATAGAAGACGCGACGGTAGACCCATCGGCGGACCCAGCGCTCGCGATAGAAATCTCCAGCGTCCCCCCTCGCTCAAAGACTTGCTGCATGCTTCGCTTCCATTCCGATGTTCGTGATCTTGATGCTGGCATTGATGTGATTGTACTCCAAGTGCGAAACGAACAAACAATTGAATGCAGGAGGAGGAGAACAGCCTGCCCTCGACGTACAGCCTTTGCAATTCAGCGCGCAAATCAACTGCAGCGTGCGATCCAAGTCGCCACACTCAGTATGAGAATAGTGACTGCTGCCACCCGCCCACTGGCGACCATGAATCGACCGAAGGTATTCAAAGCCCCCGACTTTCCAAGTTGCTTGGCGCCTTCATCCTCTTCGCCAACATCCACTGAATCCCAGTCGACACTGTCGGCAAGAAATTTGTTCGAACGCAGCGCGGCTTTCGCACGCTGCAAGTCTTCTGCTCGAACTTGAACAGGAATGCCGCCGAGCATTCGATTACCCGTTCCATCGAGACCAAAGGCTTGAATTGCAGCGCTAAAAACAGCAACATCAATTTCTCGGTCGCGCAGAATTGCTGCGACGGTTTGCGCTTCAAAGTCGCTGGTCGCCAGATGGACAGTGACCAATCTTGTGTTTTCTTGTGAGGAATTCAAGGCTGGACCTTTGGTTGCGATGAATCTCCATCCACTTCTCGCACACGATCGACGGCAATCAGTAACGCATCAACATCATCGGGGTCATAAATCTCGCCGCGGATTTCCACTCGCCAATCAGTCACTGCCGATGTCTCGACCGTCAAGTGAGTGCCGGGACCAAGATCTGGGCGCGTGATCGGACGATCAATCACCGTGAGCGTCAAGGAATCATGATCGATTCGCTCCACTGCAAACCACGACTGCTCAATACGTGGCTCGCCTGAAGCAGGGACAGGTGTCTGCACTGTAAATCCAGTACGTGCAATTTTCTGCCACTCTGGGTTACCGGTTCGAGTCAAGCTTGCGAATGCGGTTGCAAACAATCCCCAAGTTGATCGTGCGCGCCGTTCCGTGGATCGCACACTGTGCTGAGTCATGTAGAGAACTGCGCTGCCAGCTGCGATGCTCTCGACCACTTCTCGAGGCCACACCCACAGTGGACGAAAGCGTCCGACTGGCTGCATTGCGCAGATAACCGCACGAACAAGGGCGAATTCGCTCAAGCCATGCGCACGGGCCTGCACTCGCCAAGGCTCAGATCCAGCAGAAGCTTCGCTGATAAATTCCGAGATCTGTTCAACAGGTTGCAGCACGACCGACAACTCATCGCCAACTTCGATGGACTCTCCAGGATCTGGCATATCGTTTTCCAACAATAATCCAGCCAAAGTATGCAGTAGAACTGCAGCTGATTCTGCAAGTTCGCTTGGCACTTCGGCAATTTCAAGTTCTGGAATGCCGCAACGAGCAAGCCCATGAGTTCCAAGCAAAACCAAATTTGAATCGCCATCTGGAAGTGCCTCGTATCGCCCAAGTCGCCACAGCAATCGTTCAATCGGGCCTGCATCCTCTGCCAGAAAATCTCGGTCTATTCTTTGGCGTGGATAGACCTCACCTGTGATCACATCCAGAATTGCGACGACATCGGGCAGTGCACCCCCGAGCATTCCAACACTCATAAAATATTCTTCTGCGGGTTCATCGACCGAAAGAATCGTCTGCATTC
>JBEELA010000052.1:0-3858 GCA_041168365.1 Planctomycetota bacterium | reverse complement strand
TTCGCCAGCGAGACTATTACTCTTTTGCCGCAAATTTCGCTGGATTGAAGCCATACAAGTCATTTGCGGGGAATGGCATCGAGGCAGCAAATGTGATGCGATCGATCTCAACCGACTTTGGAATGGTCGACTATCCAGCAGCTCGTGCAAAGTGGTACGAAAAAAGAAAATCGATCATCAACGAACTTCTTGCGATGGAATCGTCCAAGCCAGATCTCGACCGTGCGCCGAGCAATGGATTGACTTCGCACTACGCATTCGAGACGAAGGGAGATGCACCAGAATCAGACCGTGCAATCTTGAAAGATTCTCTCGGCCTTGCGTATGGAAAGGTCCACGATCTTGGATGGGGAAAGCCTGGACGCTTCGGCCTCGCAGGAGCATTCGATGGCGGCGACGATCGCGTTTCAATTCCATCAACCACTGGCGACGACTTCACGATTTCGTTTTGGTTCAATACCGATCGAATCGCAAGGGGCACAGAGTCCGATCCTCGTTGGTTCACAGGGAGTGGGCTCGTCGATGGTGAGATTCCTGGAATTGTCGATGACTTTGGGGTATCGATCATCGCAGGTGGAGTCATCGCCGCTGGAGTTGGAAATCCAGAGACCTTTGTCCATTCGGTTCCAGGGTTCAACGACGGCCAGTGGCATCACGTCGCATTTACGCGATCAAAGTCGAGCGGTGAAATCATCTTGTCTATAGACGCACTCGAAGTGATGCGCGCCATCGGCGGTAAACAAACCCTAAAATCACCGAAGAATTTGGTCATTGGGGCAATGCATCCAGGAGGCGGTGCATTCACGGGAATGATTGACGAAGTTCGACTCTATGGCCGCGTGCTTGATCGAACAGAGATCATCAGCATTGCAACAGGTGTCGGCGAACCGACAACAACTCTCGAATCCATCGAACACAATCAAGATAAAGATCACGCAGCAAAGTGGCGCACCTCATATGAGACGCTGAACAAACTTGAGCCCCCTGCGTGGCAAGGAACCGCGATTCTCTGCGCAGCTGAACGTGACGATCCAGCGACCACACATGTTCTCACGCGAGGAAGTCCACACGCTCCAGCGGAAGAAGTCCAACATGCAGTGCCAGAAATTGCACAAGGCAATTCTTTTTCTTTAGGCAGTGCCATTGAGGTGTACGCAAGCGAGTCAAGTGGTCGCCGCTTGGCATTGGCGAAATGGATTACTGATCCAAGAAATCAATTCACTTCACGGGTCATGATGAATCGAATCTGGCAACATCATTTTGATCGTGCGATTTGCCCCACACCCAACGACTTCGGTCACTTTGGTGAATTGCCAACGCATCCCGAACTTCTCGATTGGCTTGCGAAAAAGTTCGTAGAAAGCGGATGGCGCATGAAGGAAATGCACAGACTCATCATGATGAGTGCTGCGTATCAAATGTCCAGCAATGCGACCCGAGAGGCTTTGGCGAAAGACCCTGCCAATGAAAATCTCTCGCGATTTCGGCTGCGAAGGCTGCAATCTGAGGAGATTCGAGACACTCTTCTTGCGGTCAATGGATCTTTGAATCCTGCGATGGGCGGGCCTGGATTTCGCCCGCCGATGCCGGATGAGGTCTTGGCAACAAGCAGCAAACCTGAAGAAGTCTGGCCTTTGTCAGAACCTGCATCATGGCCGCGTCGCAGCGTTTACATCCATGCGAAACGATCGCTACAAGATCCATTGCTTTCAGTCTTCGATCAAGCGGATATTGATAATGCCTGCCCCGTTCGATTTTCAACCATTCAACCAACACAAGCACTCACGATGCTCAACAGTACATTGACCAACGGTCAAGCGATCGTCTTCGCCGACCGACTCCGCCGCGAGTTTCCAAATGATCTCCGTGCTCAAATCGAACGTGCTTTGCGCTTGGCGTATGGCCGCAATGTCGAATCACAAGAGATCGACGAAGGCATTGCATTCATCTCTGATTTGCAATCAAGCGAATCCATGTCAGAATCGGATGCGATGAATATTCTCACGCTGGCTCTCTATAACAGCAACGAGTTCATGTATGTCGACTGATCAACCACAACCGACAAATAGTTTCTGCGGGAACACGCGCCGCGAATTTCTTTGGCAAGCGGGTGGCGCATTCACCAGCGTTGCACTTGCTGGCATGTTGGCGAAAGATGGTTTTCTTCAGAAGCAAGCTCTTGCGTTTGATGGAACCACCCCACTACCTGCGGTCAATCCGCTTGCTGCAAAATTGCCTCATTTTCCAGGCAAAGCAAAGTCTGTGATCTTCCTCTTTATGTATGGAGGTCCGAGTCACGTCGACACATTTGATTACAAGCCAGACCTCTTCAAGTACGACGGTCAGACAATTCAAGTGAAAACCAAAGGTCGCGGTGGCGACAAGAGCGAAGGTCGCATTGTCGGACCGAAATGGAATTTCAAGAAGCATGGACAATCTGGTGCGTGGGTCAGCGATCTCTTTCCGCATCTGGCGACTTGTGTGGACGACATGGCATTCGTCAAAAGCATGTACGCCGATAGTCCCATTCACGGCAGCGCGATGTTGATGATGAACACGGGCAAACTTCTCGGTGGCGCGCCATCGATGGGTTCGTGGGTCAATTATGGGCTTGGATCTGTGAATCAAAATCTGCCTGGCTTTGTTGTGATGCTCGATGCAACAGGCGGACCGATCAGCGGCGCAAAGAATTGGACCAGCGGATATATGCCAGCGCTCTATCAAGGATGCGTGCTGCGCGGCAAGGGCGATCCGATTCTTGATCTTGCGACTCCCGGCTCTCGATCTGAAACTGCGCAGCGCAAATTGCTCGATCGACTGAAGATGTGGAACACGCGGCACGCACTTTTACGCAGCGGAAATGCAGACCTGGAAAGTCGAATCGAAAGTTATGAGTTGGCATATCGCATGCAAGCAACTGCGCCAGAAACAATTGATTTCACAGGTGAAACTGCTGAAACAAAGAACCTGTACGGAATGAACGAACCTCAGACGGAAGATTTCGGTCGCAAATGTCTTCTTGCTCGAAGACTCGTCGAACGGGGCGTTCGATTTGTGCAAATCTATTCTGGTGGATCGCACAACGATGCGAATTGGGATGCGCACGATGACTTGAAGAAGAATCACGATTATCACGCTGGTCGAACTGACAAGCCAGTCGCCGCACTGCTGAAGGATCTGAAGCGCAGAGGAATGCTTGAAGACACTCTTGTCGTATGGGGCGGCGAGTTTGGCCGACAACCAACTGCCGAATACGCAAAGGGAACTGGTCGTGATCACAACTCGTGGGGTTTCACTATGTGGATGGCTGGTGGCGGGATCAAAGGTGGCATCTCTGTCGGCGAGACAGACGAACTTGGATCGATCGGTGTCGGCGAACGCTTCCATGTAAAGCAACTTCACGCGACGATTCTGAATCAACTTGGCATCGATCCAAATGCGCTGACATATTTTTATGCTGGGCTTGATCAGAAACTTGTTGGCGTCGAAGGAGCACAACCAATTCGACAAGTTATTGCGTAACAGCAGAAGTGCGGCAGTTCAAACAACTTCGCAATACATGGACTCAAATGTGGTTCATGCAGATTTTGGCAACGGACTGATTTGCCGCCGGGCTCAAACATGCATGGGCTCAAATGTGGTTCGTGCAGATTTTGGCAGCGGACTGATTTGCCTCCGGGCTCAAACATGCATGGGCTTAAATGTGGTTCGTGCAGATTTTGGCAGCGGACTGATTTGCCCCCGGGCTCAAACATGCTGCGCCGAGCTGCGCAGACTTGCTCGGCTTGCAAACTCGCCGGGGTTCAAATCATTCCGCTGCCCACGTTGGCGAATCAAATTCTCGCTCGAACGTTTTTC
>JBEELA010000051.1:0-6520 GCA_041168365.1 Planctomycetota bacterium | reverse complement strand
TCACGAGTCTCATCTTCATTATTACGCCAGAGCGAAATCCCACCAGCAAGGCGGTCGATCTCGCAACCAAATTCGTCGGGATCCTCGGAATTAAAGTGTTTCCTCGCGGCACTCACCATGGCGAGTTCGAGGTCTTGAACCAAGAGTTCACGATCAATATTTCGGTCACGGGCAACGGAGTCGAGCAATCGGATGATGTCATTCATTTGAGAGGTCCTTTCGAATTGTCACCGCGAATAAAAAAGGTCATGATCGCCGCGGTAGCGTTCATGACCCGTCCGACTGCGCTCGGTCGGTCGATCAACCCATTCGGGTCTCCGACCAAACGATCGCCTTTGCCGAAACAAAACGCGGATGGACGCCAAAATGCGTCATAAGCGGTTTCGGTTTGCCGATTCGACACGATTCCAAAAAATACGATGAAAGAAATTCGTAGACATGGTCGTTCTCATAGTGCGACTGACAAAGGACGGACGGGCAACCGTGGAGGCCATCTCCACGGGAGGGGCTATTATAGCGTGACAACGCCTATTTTTCAAGTCACTGCCATATTCAAGAGCCGATTCGCTCATAGGATGCTTTAAATGCGGCTTGCAATTTTCACTTTGATCACAGCGATTTTCATGGGAAACGCAGCGATGGCGCAGGGCGGGGCCAAGGATTCTGCAGATGTCGTAAAGGTTCAAGCGATTCCTGCGATGCAAACTGTCGCTGCGGGAGCTGACCTCCCCGTCGCAATCGTGCTGGAAATCAGCCCTGGTTGGCATATCTGGACGAACGATCGTCTTGGAAATGCTGATGCTGCAAATGGGATTTCCACATTTGATGGTGCCGTCTTTACTTCAATTCAGGCATCAAACGCATGGAAGGTTGTCCGTGCAGCAAGCGCAAGCAAACCCGAATGGTTGACAACCAAACCAATCGATTCATTCACAGATGTTCGCGCACAGTGGCCTGAGTTTCATCCTGTAAAAGCCGATGTGGGCGATGGCATTCAAACCTATCCAGTCTTTGAAGGACAGGCTGTCATCTTTGTCCCCTTTTCCATCGCCCCAGATGCTCCCCTTGGTCCGCAGACGATTGTTTTCAAGTTGGAGTTTCAGGCGTGTACAGCGACGAATTGCGTTGCGCCTTCGACTGTCGAAGTTTCGATGGAGGTTGAAGTCAAAGCTGGTTCAGCGAGCGGCGCGCCACCCGCAGTGTTTGCACAGTTCGATTCCGAAATATTTTCTCAGATTCATTCTGGAATTGCCCCATCTACAAACATCCAATTTAATTTCTTTGGCTGGGATTTTTCTATCGATCCAAATGGAGGCGGCTTTTTTCTCGTCTTGATCATCGCTGCAACTGGCGGACTCTTGTTGAACTTCACACCATGTGTTTTGCCTGTCATTCCCCTGAAAATTATGGGTCTTTCGCGTATCGCCGGAAATCGCCGACGCTGCTTAGTTTTGGGTGCAGCGCTCTCGATTGGCGTGGTCGTCTTCTGGATCTGCTTGGGACTTGCTGTCTCTCTTCTCAGCGGATTCACGAGTGCGAGTCAACTCTTTCAATATCCACTCTTCACAGTGACAGTTGGATTGATTATTGCCGTGATGGCCGTGGGAATGTGCGGGTTCTTCGCAATTCAACTTCCGCAGTCGATCGCAGGCATTGATTTCCGACACGACACTTTCGCTGGCTCGATTGGATTCGGCTTAATGACCGCGGTGCTCTCCACTCCTTGCACTGCGCCTCTGATGGGTGCGGCTGCCGCATGGGCAACGACTCAAAATCCGTTGATTGTGTTGATCGTTTTCGGCTCAATTGGATTTGGTATGGCTCTGCCCTATTTCATACTCAGCGCTTTTCCCCAACTCGTCAGTCACGTTCCAAAGAGCGGACCGCCGAGTGACGTTGTCAAACAAACAATGGGACTTCTGCTCTTAGCGGCTGCGGCATATTTTGTCGGAGCTGGTCTCGCTGGATTTCTCGTTGATCCGCCAAGTCCTCCAACCAATGATTATTGGTGGATCGTTTCCGCGCTCGGAACAATCGCAGGACTCTGGTTGTGCTGGCGCACGCTAAAGCTGACAAAAAGCGCTAAATTCCGCGGCATTTTCTGCTCTCTTGGAATTGCGATTGCCGCCATCAGTGTCAGCGTCGGCTTTCAATTCAGTCACGATGGCATGATCAAATGGGTGTTCTATACCCCAGCTCGACTGGACACGATTCTCAAGAGCGGGGATGCAGTCATGATCGATTTCACAGCGGAGTGGTGTTTGAATTGCAAGACACTCGAAAAGACTGTGTTGGAAAGTTCGAGCGTGATTACTCGATTGAAAGCTGGTGGTATTCAATTAGTCAAAGTCGACCTGACTGGAAACAACATAGATGGACGAGCGCTGCTGAAGCAGTATGACCGCGTGACGATTCCACTGCTCGTCATTCTCGATTCTGATGGCAAAGAGATTTTTAAGAGCGACGCCTATACCCCATCTGAAGTTGTAAATGCGATTGACGAGGCGACCAGCCAAAGCAATACTCCACTTTCGAAAATCAACTGATGTCTTTTCGATACACAGTGACTCTGACTTTTACCGACCCATCCACCGCCGTAAAGTGGCTGGCTTGGATGCGCAACGAACATGCAGCGCACGTCGTGCAGGCGGGAGCGCAGAGTGCAGAAATCATTAAAATTGACGGTGTTTTACTTCGCTGCGAAGCAAGGTATTCGTTTGCTTCCCGCGCAGATTTTGATCGCTATGTTCGAGATCACGCCCCGCGACTGCGGGAAGAAGGGCTGCACCATTTTCCAGCGACACACGAGATTCAGTATGAGCGCAGTTGCGGTGAAGTCATCGGTCGCGCTTGAATCATTTCACTTCCAGCATTTGATTTTCAATCCACGCGCGTCGTTCGGCAGAAAACTGGCGGAGTGGATCGAGCGAAAAAGTTTCGTTCACCTCAAGAGCTGTTTGCAATGCAGCATGTGCTCCTGGACCATCACCCAACTGCTTCAGCACCTCGGCCAAGCGCAACCAACTTTCAGAATGGCGTGGATTCATTGCGAGCAATCTTCGCAGTGCATCCCGCGCGGCCTCCCACGAACCGCTTGATATTTCTGCTTCGCGAATTGCAATGGTCGAGATCAATAAACGCGCTGCGAATTGACATGACCAAAATACTTCAACGCTTTGCGCCGATTCGCGTCCGCTGCGAAGCCACGAACCAGCCTCATTTGGCAGCGGATCGCACGACGCGGCTGCTTGCCACTGTTCGGCAGCACGGAGTGCATAGCCCGTTCTTTGTGGCCAAATTTGAGATGCTTGAAAAAGAGATTCCCCTGCTTGCGCCCTTGCATTCGCAAGCAAGACACTCGAACCCTTCTGCGCTTCATCGTTCAAATGAATCGCTGCCTGCAATGCGATTTGATCTTGCAGAATGAATGCCGGCGAAACAACGGTAAACATTCCCAGCGCTCCCACGAGAAGAAAAAACGCGAATGCTGCAAGCGTTATGCGATTCACTGAAATGCGCAGATTTCTTTCTCCAGAATTTTTCACAAGTGCATCGGCATCCAAATCGGAGCGATTCCACCATGCTGCGATACCCAATACCAACCACGCCCACATCGCACTTCCTGGAAGCCAGAACACCATGTCGATTTGACCATGTGTCAAGACAACTGCGGCAATTCCACACAATCCAATTGCAACTGCACGATCCGCAGAAACTTTCCCAGAATCCATGATTTTTACTACAGCCCATGCGCTGACTGCTCCCGCGGCCATTCCAGCGAATCTCCATACATATCCCATGGAATCCAATGTTGGCGCTTCAAAGACAATCGAAATTATCGACGAAAGAACCACCACCGCAATTGAAAGTTCGACCACTCCCACCATTGGCGTCGATCGCGATTCTTTCGATGAAATACCAAACTTCTCAGGTGAATATGGTGCGGACCACCACGCAAGAATGAGTTGGAAGAGAACAAGACCAAATCCAGCAAGACCAAATGCGATCATCCAGTCTGCAAATGCGCCATGCGCGCTCACCACTTCTTCGACGCATTCGATCGGGCGAAATTGCACAAACGATGATTGAAATCCAGCGGGGCCTACACCAATCCACGGTGATGAGAGCAAGGTTTTTATAGCGCCGACGAAGTAATACCAGCGGAAAAGCAGGCTTTGTTCACCCCATTGCAAGCCGATCATTCCGCGCAGAATGATTCCGCAAACTGCGATGATCGGCAATGCCACCAGAGTCGGTCGCACCAATGCACTCCAACGACGAGCGACAATACTGACAACCAATCCAAGAGCCAATGCGCTCACTCCGCCCTTCGATCCGCTTGTGATGACCAGACCAGCACAAAGAACGGTGCAGAACCACAACCAAGAACGAGCTGCAACAACTCCACGCCCAATCGCTATGTTCGCCATCAATACAGCAGATCCAGCAGCAACGGTTGCGAAGACATTTGCAAATCCAAGCCAACCTGTAGCTTCATTCTGAAAAAGCCTGCGTTCATAAGACAATGTTTGTGGCGAGTTGTGCAACCAACCTTGAGACCTTAAGAAAGCATCACGATTCGCTGTGTAATACTCCACATTCGAGATGTGCTCGCTTGTCAATTGAGCGACACCTCGCACACACAAGACCACTGCAATTCCTGCGAGTGATGCGACAATCATTCGCCTCAAAAAAGTTGCAGACATCCCGCCAGTTTGTGCGGTCAAGGCGAGAGCGATCGCAATTCCTGCGACCCAAGTCGACCCGCGCCAAAGTTGTTCCGCATCCCTTACTCCATGGAACAATGCCACCATGATTGCGGGAATGCAAGCAAGTGCAATCACAACCCAACTCCAATCGATCGATCTTTCAGAAATCATCCGGCGAAGGAGCAACCACGCTGCACTACCAAAAGCTAAAGCATCCAAGAGCACACTTTCAGCAGGAGTTGCGCCGATAAACGGCGAAGCATCGATTGCAGGATCCATATCAAAAATTAGTGTCGGAGAAAATGCGATCAAGACTCTTGCGCTCGCGGCGACCACGATCGCACCGAAGGCAATTCGATCGACAAGAGGTACCGCATCTCGATTCATCGTCCACTATCGTATAGAAACCTATGGCTCCCCTTATGCAGCGTCCCGCCATCACCGTCTACTGTGCAAGCGCACGCGGAATCAATCAAGACTTTCTCGCCGCTGCGCGAATCTTCGGCGAAGCACTCGGCGAATCTGGCATGAATTTGGTGTATGGAGGCGGCGGAATTGGATTGATGGGAGAGTTGGCTCGAAGCGCTCAGAAGTCAGGTGCGCATGTCACAGGCATTATCACGGAACAATTTCTGCACCTCGAACAAGGTTGGACTGGATGCGACGAAATGATTGTCGTTGATTCAATGAGAGAAAGAAAGCGTCAATTAGAGGAGCGCGGAGCGGGATTCGCAATCTTGGCAGGCGGTCTTGGAACATGGGAAGAGTTTTTTGAAACATTCGTTGGCCGGGTCATCGGCAGACATTCCAAACCAATTGGATTGCTCAATACAAATGGATTTGCGGATCCGCTTTGGGATCTTGTCAGCCATGGAGTGGATCATGGATTTGTTCGAAGTGCAGCTCGTGAACTGATGTGGATGGAATCAGATCCTCATACGCTTGCCAAACGTTTGCATGTTGCAATGACCACGACCGTTACAGAGACACACGACCCAAAGATTTTTCTTCCAATGCACGGACCGCAAGGATGAACGGACAAGAGCGATGAACCGCGAACAAGTACTTCCATTGCAAATCGGAATGATCGCAGGCAGTGGAATGCTTCCGATCTTGGTTGCAGATGGAATTCGCGCCACTGGTCGAAAAGTGGTCTGCATAGGCCTTCGCGATCAATTTGATCCTGCCCTTCCAGACCACTGCGATGTCTTTTCCACTGCTGGAGTGCTGCAAATCGGTAAATGGATCCGAATTCTTCGGCGGGCAAAAATCGAAGAAACCGTGATGGTTGGTCGAGTCGGCAAAGCGCGGATGTACGAGCCTTTTCGAGTTCTTCGCCAACTACCCGATCTTCGTGCCGCTCTGCTTTACTATCGACGCCTGAGGTTCGATCGACGAAGTCACGTGCTGCTCAGCGCGGTCGCCGATGAACTCGCAACAAGCGGAGTACGACTCATCGACTCGACCACATATATCCCAGAACATCTCGCAACGATCGGCTTGATGGGAAAAGTCAAGTTAAGCGCAGTTCAACAACGCGATGTTGACTTCGCATGGCCAATGTTGAGATCAATTGCAAATCTTGGAGTTGGCCAAGCGATCACTGTGCGTGAGTGCGATGTGATCGCTGTCGAAGCAATGGAAGGAACAGATGCGATGATCGATCGCTCTGCACAACTTTGCAGAACTGGCGGATGGGCTTTGCTGAAAACCGCACACGATTCTCATGACATGCGAGCGGATGTTCCAACTGTTGGCGTTCCAACACTCGAAAGGCTTGCGAGTGCGGGAGGACGCATGCTTGTGCTTGG
>JBEELA010000050.1:0-7696 GCA_041168365.1 Planctomycetota bacterium | reverse complement strand
TGCGCTGACTGCATAATCGCCGCCAGTCCACGTCACCGCACCGCCTGTTGTTGTGGATGTCCAGTCGGTTGTTGCGTATGGATCACCCGAGTGATAATCGATGTCCTTGAAACCAACATTTGTAATAGTCGTTCCGGCGGGAACTGGCACGCTGAATGACCGCGCGCTTCTGTGACTGTTGATATTCTGAATCGCATACTCATAACGCCATGTTCCATTGCCGTTGTTGGTGATATTCCAACCTGCGGTGAACCGGCCATCACTGGCCACATCAATGTTGGCGAGCGTGACTGCAGGAACAAGCGTCTTCCAAGCATCCATCGCGGACTTCTGTTGAATGGTCGATCCAGTAGGAGTCATTGCGTATGCACCACTGCTGAGCGCGCCAATCGTGCAACTTCTCCACGATGCGTTGTTGTTGTCATTGCCCGCGGCGGCATCACCAGGATGAACGTATTGCGCTTCGACGAAATAGACAGCGCCTGCATTGAGCGCGGGATTCAAATCGTTTCCATTCACTTGAATTCTTCGGCCAATCGTCGCCGCCGGGCCAGGCATGCCGGCATTTGGAGATGCAGGAAAGACGCCAGTTGCCGCGTTCACTTCCGATCGACATCCAAGACCACTCTGACTTCCGTTGAGACCTGCGCTGTATGGATCCGAGCATCCAACTCCAAGCCATGTTCCGCTTGAAGATGGAGTGCATGCGCCGCAAAGTGTTCCTTGCAATGCAGTAAATCCGTGCTTTCCCCATCCCATTCCGATTTGTTCAAGTCGGCCAGCTTTCACGCGGTAGAAATTTTGTGGGATGAACGGATGAAGGTTGCTTGATGGACCAGAGAACCAACTCAGTTGTGCATCACCGATATTGCAACTTGTGGTTCCAATCGCATACGCCATAATTGTTTGACCGTTGACAACAGCGCTGCCATATTTCGCGATGTCTGGAATTGCTCCAACGATGACATCTTGTCCAATGCTTCCGCCACCGCCGCCACCACCGCCCGTATCAAAGCTGATTGCAATTGTGCCGGCTCCGCCGTCCGCCGAACCATATCCGCCGATGACAAGGCGATATGTCACACCCGATGTCAGCGAGACATTCATCTGCGACTGAAAGTTGCATGAATCATCATTGCACCCAATTGGAACGAGTCCTGCTCCACATGCAGTAAATATTGCCAACCGCGTATCCCATGTTTCAAATCCGCACGTCGTAAAAATGTGTGTACCAGTTTGGGTCGGAGTGAAGGTGAAGTAGTTCACCTTGTGCATCGTGTGCGCGGTGCATCCACCGCCGATGCCGACTGCGAGTGCTGCCGTCGCCGCTGTTGTATCGAATGTGTTATTGCCGACGATCGCTGCTGGAGCAGTCGCGCAATCAAGTCCTCCACTTGCAACGCCTCCATCACCGCGCCGAGCTTGCGCAGGATTTTCCAGCGATGTCGCATAGATCCCAAGAGCAATCGCTGCAGAACCAAGAAAGATTGCGCCGACGGAGTTGCGAGCGATCGCCATGTGTTTTCAACTTTCAGTTATGGACAAGGACCAAATGACCCCAGCATAACGGCAAGGTCTGCTCCGTCGGTAAAGAAATCACCATTGAGATCAGCACCAGTTGTCCCCCATGCGGCAATGGTTACGGCAAGATCAGCGCCGTCAACAATGCGGTCTCCATTGAGATCGGCTACGCAAGCGAGTGCGCAACTGAGAGTGAGTGTTCCAGTTCCTGTCGCTGCGGTCGTGGATCCAATTCGTACGTAAGAGACGCTGCCTGCAGTGACAGGCCACGAGGCTTTGCTCGTGTTTGCTGTGCAACCGGATGCATTGTCAGAACATGCGATGACTGCCGATGAGCAAGAGCTGTATACAGCGATGCGTGTGTCGAATGTTGCTGCGCCGCAAGTGCTTGCGGTTGCGGTCCCAGTGCAAACTGCGGTGTATGCGTACCAAAGATCATTGTTCATTGCGATTCCAAATCCTTCGTCGCATGACGTTGGCAGAGATGGAGTCGAATTCGTAGCGGTCGCCGTGTTGAATGCAATACCACCATTGCCAATGGCGGTTGGAGTCGCACAGTTGTCATTGGCGGGTCCAGTGATTGGCACGCTGATGACCATGGAATATTCGTTGCGTGTGTCAGTTGCCAAGAAGACGCGCAGATAAAAGACTGCAGTGGCGCCGGGATTTACATACGAAAGAGTCTCGTTGTTGACATTGCCGTTTCGAATCAAGACCGGAGTCCCCCCGCATGAACTATAAAGTTCGAGATCGATATCGCCGTTGGCATGGGTATATGTGAATGTTCCTGTCAGGGTTGCGCCAGCTCCAACAGTAATCGCATACCAATCTTCGTCGAGGCGCTTCACGACAAGTCCCGAAGATGTTCCCGCGGCGAGAGGCCACGCAGTCGCGCAGGTGTCATTTTGTTCAAGTGTGTCATCTGCACCCACAGCAAGTTTCGCTGCGAATCCACCGCTATTTACTGCAAGGTCCCAGCGCCCATACCCATCGTCGCCACCTGGGTTCGAGCATGCGCTTGCACCGCATGTCAGAACTCCATACAACTTGTGAGTGCTGTCTTGATAGATCGCAGAACCAGAAGATCCACCTTCTGTGATGCCACTCGTCCACGAAACAGAATTCCAGTTTCCAGCTGGAGCTCCGCAGTTGAATGACGCGGCATTCTTCGAGCCGAATGAAATCGCTTGCGCAGTTCCACTTGGGTGATGGAGGCATGTTGAAGCTGTCGACACAGCGGGATTTGTATTTGACCAGCCAACCCAATAAACGCTCGCAGGCAGCGTGCCCCTGATCATGAGTAAAGTGGAGTCGCTTGCAAGGTGTGTCAGCGTTAAGTCCGCGCCAGACACGGTTGTTCCTGCAGAGTTTACACCAGTACAAGCCGATCGAAAGAAGAAGATGAATTGCGCGCTGTTCGCGACTGCCTGAGTGCTGATGCAGTGATTCGCAGTTGCGATGTAAGGAGTTTCATCTGCTGCGGTTGTTGCAATCAGCTGAGCGGAGCATTCGAATCCAGCACCACCCTGGGTGAATGTCATCTTGCATGTTGCATTGGATTCATTCAGCCACGCGGCATAGCACGCGGGATTCAGCGAGCAAGTTCCGCCAAATTGAGAAATCCCAAAGACATCGCGATATCCGTAAGCATCCACGATTTCTGTAAAAGGCAATTGTTTGGCAGGCTGACCAGTTGGTACGAACCACTCGATACGAGTTCGTGGGGATGGACCGCAGATGCCGAATGCTTCGCCGTTGCCAAAGTCGCCGGTCCCACTCAGAACGCCACTCATTGTTGGATCGAAGTCGGGAGAAACGAGAGCCAACTCTTGCCCATCGGCCAACGACAGCCCACTGAGATGCAGTCGCGAATTGACTGCGCCTGTCATCGTGATGTCAACGCGCCAGAGTCGGCCGCCTGCGACTTCGACCCATTGACCATCAGCAAGAGTGAGATCGACGGAGCGTTCAATCGAAAATCGAACTGGACTTCCTTGATCGAGAGGACCATCTTCATTTATATATTTTTGTGTTTCCATTTCAGGAAGAATCATTTCAGGCGGTGGAACGAACCACACGCCATATCGTTCGGTCAATGTTGGCTCTGCAGGCTTCTCGACAGCAGGGATTGGCAGCGGACCGTGTCCATCTGGTCCACCGTCTGCGTTGACAATGTGCAAAGAGGAGAAGCAGCAAGTTATGGCTGCAAGCAAGCGAACGAGTTTCAAATTGTTCATGCGTGGAGTCTCTGTAAATAGTTCGATTTCTGAGTAGAAATCAATGTTGGGGGTTTGAATACAAAGTTAGAATAGCCCTATTTTTTGCTGGAGCAAATAAACTTTGTCAAAATTGGGGCTTGGATTTGGGTTTTAAGGCCGCTATCGAATCCCAGACCGAAGATATGCAAGAAGATCGAGGATTTCCTCTTTCGAACGGGCATTCAGCAGTCCGATGGGCATACTTGATGTCGAAATTTGCGACACACTTTGGATATCGCTCTTCGCAATGCGCTCTCGGTCGAGGGTCAATGGGTTGGGGCGAACCTCGATTGCATCAGCGGAATCAGAAACGATTCGCCCAACGAGGATCGTTCCATCCTTTGTTTCAACAATGCTGTCTTTATATTGATCCGAAACTATTTTGGAAGGATCAAGTATCGCCATCAGCAGATCGCTGTTGGTGAATCTTCCACCAGCACCAGTCAAATCTGGACCAGTGCTTGACCCTTCGTTGGCAAATCGGTGGCAGAGGATGCAGGTCGACTCGCGAAAGATTCGCGCGCCACGAGCGATGTCTCGTGATTGCGAATCTGCAACTGCATTCAACTGATCTTCGAACTCCGAAACTTTCCAGTCATGAAGAGTTGCATTTGTGGTCAAGAAGGGGGCTGCAATTGTTGCGGTTGATGTTGTTGTCGCCGCTGTGTTGGAGATTGGTTCGCCCACCGTTGTGCGCGCATTGGTGCGAATATTTTCGATGAATCCAGCGAGGCTGAATCCGCCGCCTTGATCATTCGCCGCATTCAACCACTGCCAATATCTTGCACGCAGTTCATCGGTCCATCCATCTTTGACCATTCGCAAGAGCGAGACGTATCGCAACGCAGCACTGCGATCGGGCGCGCGTTCGAGAGCCGCCATTGCCACCGGAACTGTGCTTGGAAGATTCAGTGCGCCGCCGAGTTCGAGTGCGATCCACTGCGCTGGAGAATCGGTTGAAGTCGATTGCGATGCGCGCACAAGTCCGAGATTCGCGATACGCAAAACACTTGGAAACGAAGCAAGTTCTCGATGTCTTGCGACTGCGATTTCTGCGATTCGAATTGCCAGAATCGCATCGTTGTCACCGATCGTCACCGCCGGAATTTTTCCCATGCAATTCGCCGCAATATCGCAGGCGGACTTCGCATCATCGATTCCGCCGACGCGCACGAGTGCGAGCGAGCCTGCGAGTTTTGCGCGAATCGAATCGATCTTCACAATTTCGCCACGCCAGAAATCGATTGGTTGATGTTCAAGCGCAACACGCGCTGCATCTTGCACAAATCGATCTGAGTGATCGAGTCCAAGAAGAAGTGCGGGCATTCGCTTTGGCAATTCTGCTGCGCCAAGTGTGTGTTGGTCGCGTTCAAAAGAACGGCGAAGAAGGCGAAGTTGATTGCACGCAGCATCGTGCGATGCGCTTGCTGGTGTTGCAGCTGCGACCGTGATCGCCGCAGATTTTTCTGCCTTCACACAGTACAAACCACTTTGCGTGCCTCGACCACCAGTCACGAAATACATTGCGCCATCTGGTCCCCACGCCATATCCGCGACGGGCATTGGACGACCTGAGATGAATGGTTGCCACGGCGCGAGGTATGTCGATCCTTCAGGAGTGATCGTCGCCGCGAGAATTCTGCCATATGTCCAGTCCGCGCAGAAAATCATGTTCTTCCACGGCGCAGGAAATCCGCCGTCGCATCCAGCGAGCATTCCAGTTGGAGATGCGGAATCCGTTTCACTTGCGGGCGGCAACTGGTCGGGATACCAATCAGGCATAGCGGCACTTCCGCTTCGCCAACCATAATCGCCACCTTGCACAACATGAACAATCCGCGGCGCGCGATACCACGGCGCACCAATGTCCCATTCCATATCGCTGTCGTATGTGAAGAGTTCTCCATCGGCATTGAAGCAGTGGTCGTATGCGTTGCGGAATCCGTCGGCGAATATCGTCGCGTTGTTTGTTGCGGGATCGACGCGTACAACAATTCCGCCAGGTGAATACACGCCGACTGCATGTCCGCGAGGATCCCACATTCGCGCATCGATTCGATCTTCACCGAAAAAATCGCAAGGAGAATTCGGCGCTCGCCCTGGTTTTTCGTCTGTGGAATATTGCACGAGGGATGATGGAACTTTTGTGTGATTGCCCAGCGCAACATAGATCGCGCCATCTGGGCCTTTCACCACAGCATGCGGACCATGTTCGCCTGCATCGCCTTCGTATGGGATGAGGCATATCGCATCTTCATAAGAACCATTCTTGTCCAAATCGCGAAGCCTCCAGAGTCCGATGCGATCATCTGCGCCGACTCCGTTGGCATACAGCGCATCGCCGAGAAAGCAGAGACCTTGCGACGAGCGAATTGGTGCTGTAAATAGCTTGATTTCTGTGGTTTTTCCTGCCCACGGCGTTCCATCATCGTTGCGACTAATTCCAGGAATCCATGCAAGCATGAGCGAACCATCTTGCGGAGAAATCAATGCGCGGCCATTGCCGTCGAATGTCATGGAAACCCAACTGCCTTGCTCAGACTGCGCGCTTGCAAGAAGTTGAACGGAAAATCCCAGCGGAAGCGTCAGGCTTGATACGGGTGGTGCGGATTGAATAGCGCGAACTTCGAGGTCCTTGAATCGCACTTCCATTGGCGCGCCTTGATGCAACTGAAATCCCATCAACCCGTCACGATGAAATCTCGAGGCATCGCCATCTGTGACATCGGACATCAAAACATCGTTGAGCCAATGTCGCACGCGCGTTCCGCGAGCTTCGATGCGATAGTCGTTCCATTCGCCGGTATGGATCGACTTGCGTAGAACTTCGTCGGGCGCAAATTGTGCAACCACGCGTTTTCCCGCTGGCGTAAATTCGACTTGCTCACCGCGCGCACTCATCAGTTCTCGGCCGAGACCTTCATAGAGCACGCCCGAGTAATTATTCTGCGCGTCAAAGTCCGCTTGAAAACCAGCAAGGTCATGTTGTCCAGCAACCCGACGACTGCGATAATGAATCCCGCTATTACCGCCTGTCAATTTGATCTTGCATCGAAGGTCGAAATCTTGCGGCATATCGCCAGTCCATACGAGATACGTGCTCGCAGTCAGCGGATGTTCTGATGTCGATTGTCCGACGATACATCCATCTTGAACGCTCCAATATGATTTGTCGCCCTCCCAACTTTCAAGTGTCTTGCCGTCGAATGGATTGATTACGCCGTCATCCGCCGATGCAGCGAAACAGCAAAAAATAGCCGAGGAAATTGCGCAAATGCAGAGTGAGCGTGTTGATGGAATATTCATTGGGCGGGCTTTCGAAACCAAAGAAGATGTTGGATTGGAAGGGACGAATCGTTGCGTTCAAAGAACAATCCCGCGGCTTCAAGTTCTATGCGCGCTTGCGCTTGCGACATTTTATGCAGCGGCTTGATCGGCACATCAGGATCCTCTGCGCGATATTCAACGAGCGCAACTCGACCTCCGGGTCGCAGTGCGCGCGCGATTGATCGCATCATCTCCCAAGGATGATCGAATTCGTGGTATGCGTCGACGAGAAGAACAAGATCAACACTACTGGGAGCAAGGCAGACATCGTCGATTTTTCCCAAGATTGGCTTGATGTTGTCGACATTTTCGGTTCGTGCACGAGCGGCAAGAAAATCAATCATCTCTGGTTGGATGTCCACAGCGAAGACGATTCCGTTTGGTGCAACTGTGCGCGCAAGTGGCAAAGTGAAATATCCACTTCCTGCGCCAATATCCGCAACATCATCGCCGTCGCGTACGCCAAGAAGTTGCATCAACAAATCAGTTCGTTCTTCTGATTCTCGCGTGCCACGTTCGAGCCAATAAATCGCCGGATGTCCCATCACCTGAGCAATCTCGCGGCCGAAATATGTGCGCCCAATTCCGTC
>JBEELA010000049.1:0-3408 GCA_041168365.1 Planctomycetota bacterium | reverse complement strand
TGTCATTCATTCCAGAAGAAACATTCCACATGCCTGTTCGCCCAGCGAGTTCTTTTCCAATCGCATCCGCAAATTTCCAAATGCCATCACGCAGCACTGAAAAATCCCCGCGTTTCGCTGCGATCCAATTTGGAACATTCGCAGCCTGAAGGTCGACAACAGGTCCAGCAAGAATTGTTCGTCCAGCGTTTGCGGCCCAATCAAACCATGGCGCGACCGAGCTGAAATCGAATTGACCAGGTGATCGCTCGATCTTCGCCCACGAAAGTGGCACTGCAACCATATCGAAAGACTTTGCAGCGTCTGCAGCGATCGCAGGTTGAATACGAGCATCGACACGAACTCCCAAGACCATCTTTGATGCGGACTTGAGTGCGTAGCGGCGATGCAACCAAATTCTTGAATGTGCCACCGCAAGTTTTTCACTGGCTTGCAAACCTTTAATGAGCGCGCGACTGCTGAGTTCATCCGCTTGTGCCGAGTCTTGAGTTGTCAAAGCTCCTGTAAACAAGAGTCGCGCTTCATTCCATTCAGCAAGCGCGTCAGCGGCACCGGGGTGATCCCAAATTTGCCAGTCTTCACACTTAGCGATGAAGTGCTTGATGCGATGTCGGGCCAATTCGAGCAGCAGTGAATAGGGCTCGCTTCGCTGCTCAAGCAAGCATGTCGAAACTGAAAGTCGTCCCATCTCCTTCATTTCACATTCGAGATTCAGCGCGGCAGCTCTCTTGATAGATGGCATGCATACCACTCGCCCCTTGCTGATCCGAATTTCACCTGAAATCGATTCGTCGTTTGTTCCAACGAGATATCCGCGTGCGATATTGATCGACACGGGAGTTCCTTCAACTTGCTGAAATGCGAATTGCAACATAGGAGCAATTCGAGTGTAGCGGTCGATTTGGCTCCCACAGATTTATGCCGGAATTGCTCCTGCAAAGGGGTACTCATGCACTGGGCAATTCCTTACACTTTGCCCGATGCGCACACGAACCGACGATTCTGTATTTGAAACGCATTTGCCTCTGCAAGGTCGACGGCAAGGCAAAGTTCGTGATGTGTATGACCTGCCACCTGACTCGAATGGTCCGCGGTTGTTGCTTGTTGCATCAGATCGAATCTCTGCATTTGATGTGGTGATGCCCACACCAATCCATGGAAAAGGTCGACTTTTGACATCGATTGCATCGGGATGGTTTGATTTTCTGCAAAAACAACATCTTGTGAAAGATCATGTGCTGTCCACTGAACTTCCTGCAATTTCTGGGATCGACGAATCTCTACGCCATTCTCTGCAAGGTCGGACGATGACTTGTCGCGCTGCGCGAGTTGTGCCAATCGAATGCGTCGCGCGCGGATATCTCGCGGGTAGCGGATGGGCGGAGTATCAATCCAGCGGGACAGTCTGCGGCGTGAAATTGCCGCCAGGATTGAAGCAGTGCGATCGATTGCCCACCCCAATTTTCTCGCCAGCAACAAAGGCAGTGGAAGGTCACGATGAAAACATCTCCTTCGAACAAGCAGGCGAAATTGTTGGCGCGGATCTCATGCAGCGACTTCGAGAATTAACTTTGAATATCTATTCGATTGCCGCGCAATATGCTCTTGAACGAGGGGTCATTCTTGCGGATACGAAATTCGAATTTGGATTTGCGCTCGACAAAAATGGCTCTGCCACGAATGAACTGATGCTTGTGGACGAAGTGCTGACACCAGATTCAAGTCGCTATTGGCCGCTTGCGAACTTCGAGCCAGGCCGCGACCAACCAAGTTTCGACAAACAATTTTTGCGAAATTGGCTTTTACAATTAGTGCAGTCTGGATCGTGGGACAAGACTCCACCAGGACCAGAAGTTCCAAGCGAAATCGTTGCGGGAACGCTTGCACGATACGAAGAAGCGCTGCAAAAACTTTTTGGAAAATAAAAACCGTTTGGATTTCGCAACTGCTTCAGCGCAGCGCGGCTTCAGCAACATTTCGCAAAAGCATTGCTACTGTCATTGGCCCAACACCGCCTGGAACTGGACTCATCCAGCCCGCAATTTCCGCGACCTGTGGATCGACATCTCCCACTGTCATAGATTTGCCATCTGCACCAGAGATTCGATTGATTCCAACATCGACAACAACCGCACCAGGTTTGATCCAATCAGGTTCCACAAGTGATGCCACACCAGCAGCAGCAACCACGACATCTGCTTCACGCGTGAGCATCGAGAGGTTCTTGGTGAACTTATTTGCGCTGACCACCGTCGCTTCCGCGCGCATCAATAAAACTGCGATCGGCTTGCCAACAATATTGCTTGCGCCAACAACAACGCACTTCGATCCTCGCAGAGTAATTCCAGTCGACTCGATCATCTCAAGTACTGCAAGCGCTGTGCATGGAACCAAACTGCGGCGACCATAAACAACATTACCGATATTGGCGGGATTGACTCCTTCAACATCTTTTTCGGGGGCGATCAGCGATTGAATACGCTCCGTATCGACTCCGACTGGGAGTGGAAGGTGCAACATGATGGCTTTGATCGACTCTTCGGTGTTCATCAGCAGAATGCGACCTGCGATTTCGTCGTATCCGCAACTTGCTGGCAATGTGTGTAAGTGGTATTCGATCCCAGCTTCGGCGCAAGTTTTGGCTTGATTTTGCGCATAAATCGCAGCTGCACGATCATCACCAACCAAGACCGCATCCAATCGAACACTGCGCTTCGCAACTTCGATTCGCTTGCGAATCTCCATTCGAACCTGAGCTCCGATTGCTTTACCGTCGATGATTTTGGCTGGCATTGGGTGAAATGTATCTCATGCGCTATTCTCTTGTTGGTTGTGGTTCCAAATTCTTCAGGAGAAAAATAATGCTTTCACTCATCCTTGCATCGTCTTTCGCTTTTCCGCAATCCACTCCACCCTCTGCACCTGCTGCAAAGCCGGCACCTGCGGTCAAGACAGTCGCGCCAGAAGCACAAGAGCCAACGATGTTTCCTGGATCACCAGCGCCATTTCCTGAAATTGAAAATTTCGTGAAGGGAGATTCAATTTCCAGCTTCAAAGAAGGCAAGGTCTATGTTGTCGAATTCTGGGCAACGTGGTGCGGACCATGTAAAGCTGGAATGCCACATCTTTCAGAAGTGCAGCACACCTATGCAGACAAAGGCGTTGTTGTCATGGGTATCAGCGACGAAAAACTCGAAACAGTCAAGACATTTCTTGATAAGCCAGAGTGGGCTGAGAAGACCAAGTACACCCTCTGCGCAGATGCGGATCGTTCGTCATACAACCAATACATGAAGCCAGCGATGCAAAATGGAATTCCATGCGCGTTTATTGTGAAGGATTCAGTCGTGCAGTGGATCGGACATCCGATGACCATGGACGAACCGATCGCAGCGATCGTCGCAGGAA
>JBEELA010000048.1:0-3251 GCA_041168365.1 Planctomycetota bacterium | reverse complement strand
TTGCGTGGTACTCGGGTGCGATGTATGAAAAGTTCGCATTCGTCAATCGCGCCTTCGGTCAATATTGGTGGGCATATTGGATCATGGTCAGTTGCAATGTGATCACCCCCCAACTTTTCTGGTTCAAAGCTGTTCGCACCAGTATCCCATTGATGTTCATCCTGAGCATCTTCGTGAATGTCGGAATGTGGTTCGAACGATTCGTCATCATCGTGACCAGTCTTGCAAATGACTTCCTTCCATCTTCGTGGGATCAGTTCGTGCCGACATGGGTTGATATCGGAACGATGGTCGGAGCATTCGGTCTCTTTGGAACTCTCTTCCTTCTCTTCTGCAGATATCTGCCGATGATCGCCATCGCCGAAGTGAAGGCCGTTATGCCTGAAGCCAATCCGCATGCTGGTCATGCTGGTGATGATCATGGCATTCCATCTGGAGCAGTTCCTGCTTTGCGAGAGCCTCGATCATCGGAGGATTCGTTATGACAACTTTCTCACCACAAACGCAGACATCATCGCCATCCCCATCGCCCAAAAGCTCATTGCTCCCTTTATATGGAATGATGGCAGAATTCGAAACGCCCGCACAAATTATGGAAGCTGCAAAGAAAGTCAACGCTGCTGGCTATCGCTTCTGGGATTGTCATGTGCCATTCCCAGTGCATGGCCTTGATAAAGCGATGGGAATCAAACGAACAATTCTGCCGCTGCTTGTCTTTGGCGCGGGAATGACAGGAACGATCATTGGCTTCTGTTTGCAAGCTTTCACCAACGCAGCAAGTTTTTCCATCTGGGCATTGGTATGGGTCACTGGATATCCCTTTCTGATTTCCGGCAAGCCACTCATGTCGGTGCCTGCGTGGATTCCGATCATCTTCGAACTCACCATTCTTTTGTCTGCGCTTTCGGCAGTTGGTTTGATGTTCTTGATGAATGGATTGCCTTGGCTTTCACATCCGCTCTTAAGCAACAATCGTTTCCGCCGCGCGACTGATGATCGATTTTTCATCGTCATCGAATCGCGCGACCCAAAATTCCTGCGCTCAAAGACAGAAGCGTTCATGAAGACGCTCGGCGCCAAGCACATCGAAGTGGTGGAGGATCGCTGATGCCACGCATCATTATTTATGCTCTTTTGATTCTGACGCTGTTGGCGATTCTTCCGCCGGTCATCGCTGCCAATGCCCGATCGAAGCCAAATCCAAATCGCCCAATCAATATCATTCAAGATATGGATCTTCAGGCGAAGTTCCTTCCTCAATCAGAGAATGATTTGTTTGCAGACAAGCGATCGCAACGACCGCAGATTGTGGGAACGGTTGCGCGTGGCGAGAATTATCTGGATACGCATTTTGTCGATGGTGTTGTTGATGGTCAATGGGCAACCACCACTCCAAAGCAATTGCCGATGAACATGGAATTGCTTCTACGTGGCCAAGACCGCTTCAATATTTATTGCACTCCATGCCATGGATATTCAGGTGGCGGTAATGGCACGATCAATCAGCGTGCGATGGAGCTTGTCGCCAATGCAGAAGGTCCAGTGAATGGAACTGTTTGGGTCGCTGCGAAAAGTTTGCACGATGCAACCGTGACGATTCAACCAATTGGACAGATTTACAACTCGGTCACGCACGGTGTGCGAAACATGGCGGGATATGGCTCGCAAGTTCCACCCGCTGATCGGTGGGCAATTGTCGCATATGTGCGCGCTCTGCAACGAAGTCAGAACGCAACTCTAGAAGAAGTTCCAGCCGACAAACGGGGGGGGCTCTGAAATCATGAGTGCTTCAATCACAGCTGTCGCAGATCTCTCGGATCGCAGCATCATGGGAGACGATCGTCTCGTACGAACTTCTCGTGTTGCATATGTCGTTGCAGTGATCTCACTCATCGCTGCCGCCTTCGTCGCATGGAAGCAGAATGATCCGCACGGTCTCGCCATGATCTGGTTGCAGAATGGCATCTTCGTGCTGACGCTATCGCTCGGAGCATTTTTCTTCGTTATGGTTCAGCACATCACAAATGCAGGATGGGCTGTCGCAATTCGACGAATCGCAGAAGCACAAGCCGCAAATCTCACTTGGATTTGGGTGCTTTTCCTTGTGCCGATGTTCTGGTTGCTTATCACCAATCGCGAGTGGAATGGATTTGGTCATGGGTTGGCAATCATTTGGCCTTGGGCAGATATGGCGCATCTGACAGAACACTCGCCTGCAGAGGGTGCGATCGTTGCTCAGAAGACGGCATTTCTCAATCCAACTTTCTTCATGATTCGCGCTTGTGTCTACTTCGCGTTTTGGGCCCTTGCCACACGATGGTTCCTTAGCACTTCGCGCAGACAGGATCAAACCGGAGATGCAACTCTCTCGACCAAGATGCGATATGCCGCAGCACCTTGTCTCATTCTTTTCGCGCTCACATCGACATTTGCAGCGGTGGATTGGATCATGTCTCTTTCGCCTGCGTGGTTTAGCACGATGTTTGGAATCTATTTCTTTGCGGGCACATGCGCGGGAGGATTTTCAATTATTGCAATTGGCTGTCTGCGATTGCAAGCGATGGGATATTTGCGCGGCGTGATCACCGCAGAGCATTACCAAGACATCGGCAAGATGATTTGGGCATTTGGAATTGTTTTCTGGGCATACATCGCCTTCAGTCAATACATGTTGATCTGGTACGGAAATCTTCCAGAAGAAACAGTGTGGTTCCTTGCTCGCCAAGTTGGTGATTGGGCATGGGTCAGCGTTGCGCTGATCGTGGGTCATTTCTTTATTCCATTTCTTTTCTTTATCTCACGCTGGATGAAACGATGGAGAGGAACTCTTGCATTCGGCGCGGTATGGATGCTGGCCTTCTCATGGATCGATATTTATTGGCTCGTGATGCCAGTTGTGCCGCACGATGTTGCGACATTTACAACTTATGACGCGCTTGCCGCTGCATACACAACAACCTCGACTGGTTTGGGCAACCCACTGAACTATCTGATGTTGGTTGGATTCATCGGACTCAGCATTGGATCGGCAACTGCTCGCCTCTCACGAGGTTCAGTGTTGTGCCGCCGCGACCCGCGTTTGAATGAAAGTCTGCAATTCGAAAATATCTGACAGTCAAGGAACTCTATATATGTCTCAAGATGCAAACTCAATTTCTGCGGTCCCAACAGATGATCCCGAATCAGGATCGACATGGGTGGTTACATTTTCTGCAATCATCATTCTCTCTGCGTTGGTGATCGCCACGTGT
>JBEELA010000047.1:0-3135 GCA_041168365.1 Planctomycetota bacterium | reverse complement strand
CGCCGTTCACATCGGCTCCTGCTGTCCCCCAAGCTGAAAGCAGAGCTGCGAGATCAGGGCCGCTCACGATTCGATCGTTGTTCAAATCCGCAGGGCATGGTGGAGGAGGTGGTGGTCCTTGGACTTCGTATGCGCCCATATCAACAACTGGCGCTGGACCAACTCCAGTATCGACCACTGTTGTGATATCGAAGCGACGAGTGAGTCCATCGCGATCGACCGTAATTCCTGCAGGAATCAAGGAATTGCTGCCCGCGTCGATCGCGGGAGATGTTGCCTGCAAGTGAAGATCGCCAGTTGCAAGATTGACGAAAAGTGGATCGACGTTCACGTTGCCAGTTCCAGTTGCTCCGCCTTGAACGAGGGAATAACTGACCGTATTTGTTCCTCCCGCAGCTGTGATTTGATTATTCGCAGTGGCGCCGCCCGAGCCAGTGTTGCCCCAGAAAATGCAGTTAGCCAGTGTGCTTGATCCGCTTGTGTTGTAAAAACCTGCGCCAGTTGTAGCAGTCGTCGTATTGCCAACAAATGTCGAATCGCGAATTGTGACGGTCGAAGTTGTGCCCGCCCAAACTGCGCCACCAGAATTCGTGCCCGTCGCTTTGTTCAAACGGAACACACAATTGGTGATTTTCGTTTGCGAACTTCCAAACGACTCGATCGCGCCAGCGCGTGACGCCGAATTATTTGTGAAGATGCAACTTTCCCATGTGACGGTGGTTCCGTTGGTATCAAATGCTCCGCCAAAGGATCCACCAACATTGTCAGTGAATTCGCAACTTTGAAATGTTCCATTGGCTCCAAAAATGTATCCCGCGCCACCACCAAATGTGCAGCGATTGCCGATGAATTTGCAATTTCGAACGGTTGGATTTCCGCTGGTGAGAATCAAAATGCCGCCGCCCTTGTCATAGTTGGATGCCGTTGCGCCGTTGGCATATCCACCGACGATCGAGAATCCATCGAGAATCGCGGTGTTTGCAACACTACTTGCAACGACAACGTGATACGAATTGTCTGCCATGTTGGTGACAGTCCCATTATCGTTGCCAAGCAAATCTCCGGTAAGCGTGGTGACATTCGCCGCAATGTTTCTCTCGCTCACAACTGTCTCGGTTCCGGCGAATCCGCCATACAGCGCAACACCAGTCTTCATCGTGTGCCAGATGGTGCGTGTCGAGGTAGTTGTTGGTTTATATGTTCCTGCCTTCACCCAAATCTGATCGCCAGAAACGCTCGCACTCAATGCAGTCACAACTGCAGTTGATCCTTGATACGCATCGGCCCATGATGTTCCGTTGTTCAATCCCGTGACGAGCGATGCGTCGACATATCGAACAGCAGCGGATGCGGAGTGTGCACTGCACAAGACAGCGATCACAAACGATAAATGGTTGCGTGGGAAATACATGAGTTCTTTTAACCTACTCCAAATTTGAGAGAAATCAACTTTTTTGTCTTATATCGTCTTTTATCTAAGACAAATTGGAAAGCGTTGCCGAAGCAGCGGCTCCAGCGCAAGCGCGAGGGGGAACAAGTCCCCCTTTTCCAAGGAACTCCGCAAAAAACTGAGCGGAATCCAAAGCGAAACGACCGAATAATGAGCCCAATGGGATTCGAACCCATGTGTCCTCCTTGAAAGGGAGGTGTCCTGGACCAGGCTAGACGATGGGCCCAATACGAAAACGATACAAATGAAGCACAAAACAAGTCAAACCAACCAACTCACTCCCACTCTCAACGCATGGGATCCTGAAAGATACCAATGACCCCAAGGGGATTTGAACCCCTGTTCCATCCATGAGAAGGACGTGTCCTAGACCGGGCTAGACGATGAGGCCGAGGGGCGAAGAGTATAGCGTTCTACCCTGAGGCGGCAATCATCTTTCTTCTCTATGAATTTTTAGAACATTATGAGTCAACAGAATCCCAAATCTCTGCTTCCCCCGCTGATTCTGGTGGCAACACACTTCGAATTGCAATCCATCAAATCTGGCTTAGGAAATTGCGGCATTTCCGCGGATTTTGAGTGCATCGGGGTTGGACCAGGAGCTGTTTGGCGATGGGCGGAATCGAAAAGATCGACCAAAGCAAACGATTCTCCGACTGGCCGTACCGTGATTCTTGCCGGACTTGCGGGAGCACTCGACCCTACATTTACCGTCGCAACCGTGCGAAGCGCGGAAATGATCAGAGGTGCAGGTGCGGATTTCTGTCGTCCAAATCCTTCGTATTCACCGTCGCTTCAATCATCGCGGACGACTGTAATCGCATCGGTCGACAAAACTTGTGCAGATGCAGCGTCGAAGAAATTATTGCGCAATCAAACTGGTGCGGGGATGGTTGATATGGAATCTGCTGCATTCGCATCTCTTGCGACGCAGCGTGGTTGGAAGTGGGGAGTTTTTCGCGCAGTCAGCGACGATTCCGCCACTGACATTCCGCCGTGGATTGCGTCACTTGCACGCGTCGATGGGTCGATCAACTTCATATCACTCGCAACTTCACTGCTTAGGCATCCAACTCGTATTGCAAAGCTTGCGGCGATCGGTGCATCTGCTCGTCACGCACTTCGCGAATTATGCTTGGAATTAGCGGTGATTTTGTCGAAGTGCGATCAACCTCAGCGCACGCTCATTTTCGGCGGAACATTTGATCCACCTCATCGTCGACATGCGCAAATGGTTGCTGAGGCGGCGAATTTTCTGAGATGTAATCGCGTGATCATTCTTCCCGCAGGACAGAGTCCACTGCGCGGAGGAAATGCAGCGGCATCAGCCCAACAGAGACTTGCGATGGCGACGCTTGCGTTTTCCAAAGTGCCTGGTGTCGTAATCGATTCACGTGAAATGAATCGAAGTGGAGAATCGTTCACTGTGGACACTCTTCGAGAGATTGCACGAGAGTCAGGTGCGAGCAGAAATGATCTCATACTGTTGATCGGCGCTGATCAAGCTCTGCAATTTGATCGGTGGAAAGAGTGGCGTGAAATCGACCACAAATTGGCGACGATCGTAATCGTCCCTCGACCTCCCCTTGCTGCGCGTGATCTTTCAGCCCAACTTGACGAGAAGTTTTCGCGACTGGGCGAGGATGGCGAACGCTGGGAAAAGTCTGTTTTGCCCTTTGAAGCAG
>JBEELA010000046.1:0-2751 GCA_041168365.1 Planctomycetota bacterium | reverse complement strand
TCCCCATCGTTACGGGCAAATCGTAAGGTTGCAGTACTTCGATCTGCCCGTAAACAGGGGGGGATCACAAGCGAGGCCGCCCAAGCGGTGCGCGCCCAAACGAGGCCCGCCCAAGTGGCGCGCGCGAAGGACTATGCTTGGGCGATGAAATCAAATGCACTCGCGTTGCGCGTTGGAACTTCCGCCGCTTGCCTCTTGTGCGGCGGAGTCTGGATCGTTGGTTGTAGCGAATCTGGTCCCGCACCCAAACCACCAACTGCCAACACCAAGGTCAATCCAAGCGCACGCGCACCGCAAGGTCCCGCTTCAGCGGCAACATCTGCTGCAGGGACCGCATCTTCGACAAACCCTTCTGCCACTCCGACTGCAACCCCACGCGCTGACGCCGCGGCGCAAAAGATTTCATCTTCCACATCCGATGCGAAGATCATTGAAGTCGCTGGACTTGTAATGCCTAAGCCCGTCACTTGGCAGTGGCAATCACCAACAGTTCAATTTCGTGCGCTTCAATATTCGGTGCCGACAACCACTCCTGGAATCAGCGATGCAGAGTTGGTCATCAGCGTTTTCGCTGCAGGTGATGGTGGTCCAATCGACATGAATGTCAAGCGATGGGTGAGCCAATTTCGCGACGAGGATGGCGACGAGGCGAAGGCAAAAATCGAAGATCGAACGATCAACGGAATTCCTGTGAAGCTGCTCGAACTTGCAGGCAGATATCAAGGAATGGGACAAGCAGCGCCACGACCAGGCATGATGCAACTTGGTGCAATCATTCAAGCGCCTGGGCGAACAGTTTTTGTTCGACTCGTCGGCCAATCGGAAACAGTCGAAGCCGCACGAAAAGAATTCGAGGCGTTAGTCAACGGAGTTCGCGCGAGCGAATAAACCGCGTCGGAAATTATTTCTTCGCAGCAGAACTTATTTCTTCGCAGCAGCGAATCGACGACTGACTTCATTCCAGTTGACGACATCCCACCACGCGCCCAAATAATCGGCGCGGCGATTCTGATAGTTCAAGTAATACGCGTGTTCCCAGACATCTATGCCCAAGATCGGCGTGCCTGCAACATCGACGAAACCCTTCATCAGCGGATTGTCCTGATTTGGAGTCGAACTGATCACAAGCGTTCCGTCGCTCTTGACGACGAGCCACGCCCAACCAGATCCGAATCGCTTCATACCAGCATCGGCAAGACCTTTTTTGAAGGCATCCATCGAACCAAATCCCGCGTCGATCGCCGCCGCAAGTTCCGCACTCGGCGCGCCGCCTTGACCCTTGGGCGCCATAATTTGCCAGAACATCGAGTGATTCCAATGACCGCCACCGTTATTGCGAATCGCTGGACGAATGGTTTCTGGAATCGATCCCATCTGTTCGCAAATTTGATCGATGGTCCAAGATGCATATGCCGCTTGGCCATCAAGCGCCTTGTTGAGATTGTCAACATACGCCTGATGATGCTTGGTGCGATGAATCATCATCGTCTTTGCATCGATAGTTGGTTCGAGGGCGTTCTCTGCGTATGGAAGTTCTGGCAATGTGAATGGCATGTGTTTCTCCGTTTTGGATTGATTGATGGAAGTTGTTGTTGCAGACATTGTTGTTCGACTCGCCGCCGCGACCGCCGCAGCCGCTACTCCTGCAAGAAACATTCGGCGAGATGCGTTGGTCGATTCGTCTAGCAAGGGAAGACAAGCATACCCATGCGAAGTGTTCTTGCGGACTAACCTTGCCTGAATGCGACATCCGATTCGTCTTGTTGATGCGGCGACCAATCGAGCGATCGAAGCGGCGCGAGTTCTGGAAGACATTGCGCGTTTCTGCGCGGATGATGCGGAATTGACAGAGGGTTATAAAACGATTCGTCATGATTTGATTTCTGCGCTTGCGGTGCTGCCTGCTGGAATGCGCGAAGCGAATCGCGATCTTGCAGGCGATGTGGGCACAACAATTGAAGGGGCAAATGAAGGTTCGCGCGCGAGTGTTGCTGCGATCGTTGCTGCCAACGGGTCTCGCTTGACCGAAGCGCTGCGCAGTCTTGAAGAGGGAATCAAAGTATTGCCGATCGCCACGCCGCTTTGGTCCATGATCGAATCGCTGCGATATCGGGCGTATGAAATGAATGCGCGCTTGACTTTGCGTTTGCGTTCATCTGAAGTGCGACAATGGAAAGTGTGTTTGATCTTGACGCAATCGATCTGCAAACATCCTTGGCGCGATGTGTTGCGCGCTGCTCTTGAAGCGGGCGTGGATTGCATTCAAGTTCGCGAAAAAGAAATATCGACGGGCGATCTTGTTGCGCATGTTCGTGAAGTCGTTGATGATTCGCATCGCAGCGGCGCAGCGGTGATCGTCAATGATCGAATCGATGTCGCCCTTGCAGCAGGTGCGGATGGCGTGCATTTGGGTTTGAGCGATTTGACAATCGCCGACGCGCGGCGCATTTCGGGTCGGGCACTGCTTATTGGTGCGACGGCGCACAATCTTGCAGAGGCTCGCGCCGCAATCACCGCAGGCGCGGATTCGTGCGGAGTTGGAGCGATGTTCGCATCGACCGTGAAGCCGAACCAATCGCCCGCAGGTCCAGAATGGATGCGCGAATTTTCTGGGAATTGGCCGAATGTCTTGCACTTGGCGATTGGTGGAATCACGCCTGAAAACGCGCCGATGCTGCGTGCAGTGGGTTGTTGTGGAGTAGCAGTTTCGTCGTGCGTTTGCGCCGCGGAAAATCCTGGTGCGCAAGTCGC
>JBEELA010000045.1:0-2844 GCA_041168365.1 Planctomycetota bacterium | reverse complement strand
GGGTTCCAATTTGATTGACCTTGATGAGAATCGCATTCGCACATCCTTCGGCGATTCCGCGGCGCAAGAATTCTGGATTCGTCACAAAGAGATCGTCGCCAACAATTTGAATCTTCGATCCCAGCAGAGTTGTCATCGACTTCCAACCATCCCAGTCGCCCTCAGCAAGACCATCTTCGATTGAACGAATTGGCCAGCGTCCGCACCACTGCTCCCACATTCGGATCATTTCATCGCTGCCGACGATGCGCTTTGGATCGCTCTTGAAGAAGCAGTATCCCTTCTTGCCTCGCGCAGTTGCTTCGTTCGCGAGTTCACTCGTTGCAGGATCAAGACAGATAAAAATTTGCCGACCGAGGTCATATCCCGCTGTTTCGACGGCGCGTGCAATCAGTTCGAGTGCTTCTTCATTTGTCTTCAAATTCGGAGCAAATCCGCCTTCATCACCGACGGCTGTTGAAAGCCCACGGTCGTGCAGTACTCGCTTGAGCGCGTGATAAATCTCAACGCCTGCACGCAGTCCTTCCGAAAAATCACTGAAGCCCCAAGGCTGAATCATGAATTCCTGAAAGTCCACGGTGTTGTCGGCGTGCTTTCCGCCGTTGAGAATGTTCAGCATCGGTGATGGCAGTGTTCGTGCATGCGTTCCACCGACATATCGATAGAGCGGCTGATCGGTTGCAATTGCGGCGGCATGGGCGACAGCCAAACTTGTCGCAAGCGTCGCATTCGCGCCAAGATTAGATTTGTTCTTCGTTCCATCGATCAAGCAGAGCAACTGGTCGATGCTCTCTTGGGTTCGGCAGTCAGCGCCAATAAGTTCTGGTGCAATAATCGCATTCACATTTTCAACCGCACGCATGACTCCCTTGCCGAGCCATCTCTTCTTGTCGCCGTCCCGCAGTTCGACTGCTTCATGCTCACCCGTCGATGCGCCGCTTGGCACTGCTGCGCGTCCGACTGCACCACCCGAAAGTCTGACCTCGCATTCGACTGTTGGCTGGCCGCGCGAATCAAGAATCTGTCGGGCACGAATATCTTCGATGTTGAATGGCATGCCGACAGGATAGTGCCCAATGGGGGCAAAGTGGACAACTTGTCGGAGAGTAGTTTGCGCACGATTTTTCGAGGATATTTAGTGAATGCCTTTTCGTCACGGAGTCATTTCGTACGCGCGCTGCGCCGTTGGATCTGGTCAAGCTCCTACTGATATTGATCAGAAGGTTCTGGAGAAACTGAGCAAGAATTGCATTCGCCCTGATGCAGCCGGGAATGGCTCGCCCGTCACGAGCGGTTGGATCGCTGGTCGACATGTTTTCGACATGGACTTTTCGCACGAGTCAAATAGTTTTTCTGGCGCGCTGTTGGCGGCGATGCGTACCGATACAGTGGCGGTCCCTCCAGCGCTAAAGCGTGCATACCGTGCGATGGCCGAGGATGAAATGCGTGGTGGATCTCCAAGCGATCGCGGACTTTCGCGCGCAGATCGAATGGAGGCCAAGGAACAAAGCGAACAGCGGTGCATGCAAGAAATTGGTGAAGGTCGTTGGCGCAGAATTGCTGAGCGTCCTGTGCTGTGGGATCTCGAAGGCGGCGTTGTCTTTGCCCCAGTCGATGCAGAGATTCCATTCAATCAACTCAAAGGGTTGATGCAAGAAACTTTCGACTGTTTGATCGAGCGACAAGCTGCTGGCCGTCGCGCTGTGCTTGAAGCAGCCACTCTTGGGCATGCGCGTGAATTGCAAGATGCGCATCTTGATGCGTTTGTGGCACCGCCAGCGCAAGTGGCGACTGATGATGAAGGAGCACCGCGCAAGATCGGTGAAAATCCAGAACCATCATGGGCAGCGGGGGATCCGCTGGATTATTTCGGTAATGTCTTCCTATTGTGGCTCTGGTGGAAGTGCGAATGTGGCGAAGGTGTTGTTGAAATTGGCGGTCCTTCCACCGAAACAACAGAAGTGGCTCTCGTCGCTGAACGAGTGCTCGATCTCGACTGCGCTTGGGGAGTGACTGGTGGTATCAGCCTGCGCGGTGATGCACCAACACGTTCGCCCGAAGCTGCACGCGCACTGCAAAGTGGAAAAATGCCGCGGCGAATGGGATTGACACTCGCTGCCGAAGGTCAGCAGTGGCGCTGCACAGTTCAAGGTGATCGATTGACTGTCAGTGGTCTTGCTCTTCCCAAGCCACAGGATCGACCTGCATCTGAACGCGAGGCGATTGAGGAGCGAATAAATAGTGTGATTCTTTTCGACAGAACATTCCTTGGGATGTATTGCGCATTTCTTGCTGATCGACTCGGTGGTGGCTGGAAGAGTCAACGAGCGAATATGAGCGAATGGATTCGTGATCGTGCCGCTGGGCGTGTTTCCAAATCAGTTGCGTCAATTGCTCGCTAAAGAATTGTGCGCTTCCCGTGCTGAAGCAATAAATGCTCGAATCAGTCCAGCATCTTTCACGCCTCGTGCGATTTCGACGCCACTTGAAACATCGACTCCTGCTGGTTTCACGAGTTTGATGGCAGCGCCAACATTTTCGGGCGTCAAACCACCCGCCAAAATGAGCGGTTTTTTCAGCGTTGCCCGCAGTGCAGCCAATTGTTCCAGCGAGGCAGAATCGTGGGATTGTCCGCTACCAGCTGCAGAGCCATCAACCAAGAGTGCATCGATTGCAGAGGTTGAATCCCATTTCAAAATTTCCTCGACGCCAGCGTTGATTGCTTTGATGATCATCCGTGATGATCCGCGTGCTCGCTGAACGAAGTCAATTGATTCATCGCCATGAAATTGAATTCCACCACTCCACATTGTCAGCGCTAAGTCTTCAGGCGAAGGATTTCGA
>JBEELA010000044.1:0-3282 GCA_041168365.1 Planctomycetota bacterium | reverse complement strand
ATCCGACAGCGGTGCGTGTGCTTGGCGGAGAGTTTGCCGCGCCGACATTCCGTCGAGAGGGTCCAGACTTGATCGTCAATCTTGATTCTTCTGTCTTGGATGCGATTTCGAAAACATCTGCCCATTCTGTGATTGCGATTGACTTTGCGACACCTCCCAGAATCTTGACCGCGCCTGTAATCGTGGGAGATGATCGGATGTTCGTTGGCACAATGACCGTGCGCTTTGCGCCACCGCCAAATGGCGCGACGATTCATGTCACAACTGATGGTTCGCAACCAAATGCGGACACGCTTGCGCTCACTTCGAATCCTCAGGGTGAATTTGCAATCGTGCTCGACCGAACCTCGACTTTGCGGGCGCGAACAAGTTGGCAGGGAAACATGAGCAATGCCGAGACAACACTCTCCTTCGTGCGCAGCGAATTATTGCCCGCGAAAAAATGTAGCGACAGTATCGGTCTTGACGTACGAGTGATCGCCGGCACATTTGAAATCGTTCCAGCGAATGATGCATTTGAAAGCGCGGCACAGAAGAGCGTGATTCAATCAGTGGCGATTCCAGTCGGCGTACCTGCGGACCGATACGCGATACAAATTTGCGGCATGATCGATATGCCAGCGAGCGGTGTCTATCGATTTGAACTCGCAAGCGATGATGGGAGTGAGTTATGGATCGACGGCGTACGTGTCATCGATAACGGCGGATTGCATGGGGCTGTACCAAAGGTTGGCGATGTCGCACTTGCGATTGGTTGTCACGATCTTGATGTTCGAATGTTCGAGTCTGTTGGAAGTGAAGCACTTGCTCTTCGCTGGCGACTGCCGATGACAACACAGTTCGCGGAGATCCCTCTGGAAACTTTTCGCCGCAGGCGCTGAAGAATGTGCGAATCACTTCGCAAGCGGCACAAGCGTGATTGATCGCAAGTTCATTACTGCGGAACCTGCTTTTGATAACGGCTTCACCACTATTTCGAAATCGCCGGCAGGGCAAGAGATGATTCCCATATCAACTGCTTTGAAATCGCACCAGTTTGCGCCAGATTGAACGGTTGTTTCAACGCCATCGATTCCAGCATCCGAAGCGGAAACGCGAAATCGACTGCCTCCTTCATTTGGAGCAGCGGCGATGTCTGCAGTCACGTTATATTTTCCCCCCGATTGAAGTCGAACTGCCCATCGTGCAGTTCCGTCGACATCGGTCCAGTATCCAATGTTGTCACATTTTTCTTCATAAACCAAATGACCACGCAACTCTGCTTCCTTCGCCGTCAAATGAAATATCCCAGCTGTGTCGGGAAGAACTGCGAATGCGACAACTTTCGGTTCTCCAGCAATATCAACTGCGATCACACTACTCACATCATCTGGTGCAACAACTGGAATTGAGATCGCCCAACCATCTCCTTGTCGGGATGCCTGCGCAGCGAATCCTGTTGCGCCCAAAAGACGCGCAGAAAGAACTTCGCTGGTCAAACCAGGAATGAACAGCGTATTCGTACTGCCATCTACAGATTTCGGCCAATCAAAAATGTGAAAATAAAGTCTCGTTTGACCATTCGGCAACGACTTCTGCGTGCAGCGTCCCCAAGGCAAGCGAACAAATGGGCTCGCGTGCGTTCCATAGATTGCATCGCCGTTCGTTTCCATCCATTGACCGATGCGCATGAGTCGATCAATTGATTCTTGCGGAATTTGTCCATTGGCTTGCGGGCCAACGTTAAGCAAGAAATTTCCGCCTTTGCTTGCAATGTCACAAAGCATGCGAATCATTTCTTGGGCACTTTTCCAATTGTGATCATCGCTTTTGAATCCCCACGTGTCGTTCATAGTCATGCATGTTTCCCAATCACGACCTGGAAATCCTGTTGAAGGAACTTCTTGCTCAGGAGTTCCATAATCGCCCGCCCAATCGCCTTCGCCGTTCATGCCAGCCATTCCTGATCGCCCTTTATCAACACGATTGTTGATGATGATGTCTGGATCGAGCGAATGAACATATTTTGCAAGATCGAGACCACGCTCATGCGTCCACGACTCTTCCCATTCACCGTCGAACCAAAGAATTCCAATCTTGCCATACTTCCCAGAGACCAATTCTTTCAATTGTTCTTTCATATTTCCGACGTAGCGATCGAAGTCCGCATCTTCATTCTTGCGAGGATCCCATGAACGGTGCGGAACATAATCGTCGTGGGTCCAATCCATAATTGAGTGATAGAAACACAGTTGAATGCCGCCGCGCTCGCATGCACGCGCAAGTTCGAGCAAGATGTCTCGTTTGAATGGAGTTGCCATCACATCAAAATTTGAAACCTTCGAATTCCAAAGTGCAAATCCATCGTGGTGCTTGCTGGTGATGACGATGTACTTCTGCCCGGCAAGTTTTGCAATGCGAACCCACTCGTCTGCATTGAAATCAATCGGATTGAATTGCGTCTGCAACTTCATATATTCAGCTGGCTGAATTTTTCCCGAATTCAAAATCCACTCGCCCACACTTGGGATCGGCTTGCCCTCCCACTGACCAGCGGGAATTGCGTAAAGCCCCCAGTGAATGAACATGCCGAAGCGTGCATCGCGGAACCATCCCATGCGTCGATCGAGATCGGCTTTCGCTGCGGTTGGCGCGGGTGAAGATGGAGCCTGCGCCAAAGATGTGGCAGGAGATATCAAAGACAGAACAGCAACACAGCAGAGGATTATTGTTCGCATCAAGTCAGCGTACTGCAGCGTCAACCGCATGCATTGCTTCCGCCAATTGGTCAAAGCTGTGCGATCCCACCATCGTCTGTGACAAGGATCCATCGCGGCGAAGAATAAAAATCGTCGGGATTGAGCGAACGGACGAAAATGGTTTGCCCACACGCGGCGCTGGTGCGACCATCGGATAAGAAATTGCTTTGCCGGCAAGAAATTTCGTCACCGTTGCTTTCGGTTCATTCGAGACTCCAATGACGACTAAGTCATTGGGATATGCCTGCGCAAGTTGCTCCAGAGCTGGAAGAGTCGCTCGACACGGACCGCACCATGTCGCCCAGAAATCGATAAAGACGATCTTGCCTTTCAGTGTGGTGGGATTCAATTCGCGACCATCAATCGAAGTGAATGAATAGTTCAGTGCGGAGGACGAATCTGTTGATCCTCTTGACTCCATCGGCGCGCGTGGCACAATCGGCGCGACATTCTCGGTTGATGTCGTGGAATTGAATACAGCAAGAACAAGCACTCCTGCGACGGCAACGCTTGCAATCAGAGATGCTGCGATCTTGAAAGACTT
>JBEELA010000043.1:0-2522 GCA_041168365.1 Planctomycetota bacterium | reverse complement strand
AGCGCGTTGAGGTTGGGAGCCTCGGTCGGGTCGAAATGCTTCGAAGTTGAAGCGCTCACGAACCGGTGACCTGGCGCTGCTGCGTCTGAAAATACGCATCGACATGATGCGTACCCATTCGCGGAACCTGAGTATTTCCTTGAATTTCATTCGATGCCCGAACAACGATCGCATCAAAGGTTGAAAGTTTTCGCGTCGTTTCAAGCCATTCTGCATCTGCATCGGAACCGCGCACAATTCCAGCTCCCGAATACGCAGTCATCTCTGTGTTGTTGATCAATGCAGTTCGAATTGCAACAGAAAATTCACTATGACTTGGAGATGTAATGCCGACAACTCCAGAGTAAAGACCACGGCTCATTCGTTCGTGCTCTCGAATGAATTCACGCGATTGTTCAACTGGCCATCCACACACCGCAGGAGTCGGGTGCAATTCTGAAATGATTTGCGCATCATCGAACTGTGAGCGAAGTTGTCCCCGTGCGGTTGTCATCAAATGTTGGACATGACGCAAACGCATCACACTGGGAGATTCATCGCATGTCAAACTCTCGACCATTGGTGAAAGCACAGATTCAATTCGGCGAATCACGATCTCGTGCTCACGCCGATTTTTATCACTTGCAAGAAGGCGCCCGGCGAGACGATCATCCGATGCCGGATCAGGTCCACGTCCACATGTTCCTGCGACGGCCTCACTTTGAATGAAATTTCCGATTCTTCGAAAGAGTCTTTCGGGACTTGCGCCGAGAAATGCACAACCTGGAATTTGCTCAACCAAGAAGTGAAAGCCACTTGGCTCCTCTTCCATTAATGCTGCTAAAACAGCGCAAGGATCTATTGTTTCGATCGCTGAATATCTGCGTGTACGCGCGAGCACCACTTTTTCAATCGAACCAGATGCGATCGCACCAAGTGCCGCATCGATTCCATCTGCCCAACGAACTGGATCTCCATCAGCGGCGAGGCGCAATCCACGCGGGAGCGCAAGATGCTCTAAAGGAGATTCACATTGCTCAAGTGCAGCCAGTGCCGCGGATCCATCGCCCATGACATGAACTGCCAAGATGGTTTGGTGTGTTCGTCGAATTTCGACCAGTGGAAGAACGAGATGCATGCGATCAAATCCTGCCCACTCTGGAGCATGCTTGCCAACCCCCTCTGGGTCAAAGAAACTCGCATAATAAAAGATGGGCTCTGATGGACTGCTCGCCTGTTGCAAAGGGACCGAAACCGGCTTGAGCAACTCACGAAGTACAGGATCTTTCCACGAAGGGAAATCGACTGCGCATCCAATACCAGCGCTCGCAAAAGTTCCCTCTCGATTTCGAAAGAAGGATCGCTGACCAGATGATTGCGCTGCGAGCCATCGAAGTAAATCTGTTGGATCGATCTCGATTTCCAAACGCTCAAGAATCGGTTTCGATTGCTTCAACCGAACCTTGGATGCGATATTGGAACGCAGAACTGCAATAGCCTCTGATAATGGCGGACAGCCATCAAGGCGAGTCGAAAGAATGGGGCCAGAAAGTCGGGGTGTCATGCAAAACCGATCGATTAATACAAGTCCTTTATGATAGGGATACCGCACCTTCGAGATGCAATTAGATGCAGACTCAACCCACCAAATATGTTATAGGACGATCATTCAAAATCTCATTGTAAGTATCCTGCAATGCTTAATGAACTTTCGACGCAGAAAACGGGCGATGCACCACGCAGAAGCCCATGCAGATGAAGCGCCAGCTGCTTCGAAGGTGATGGTCCACCCTTTCGTCCCTCAAGGCGATCCCGAACTCATCGACTCCCGCGCTGGGCTGGACAATTTCATGGAGCATGTCCGGGCGGAGGGAAGTTTCGCATACGACACTGAATTTATTGGCGAAGAAACTTTTATTCCAAATATTTGTTTACTGCAACTTGCAACACGCACACGCATTGCTCTGATAGATCCATTTGCATTCGACGCAGAAGCGCTCGAGCAAGTTTGGAATGCTGTTTGCGATCCGGCACTCACCACCATCGTGCATGCCGGCGGTCAAGATATCGAAGCCGCGCAACGACGAACAAATCGCCAGGCTCTGAATGTGATTGACACGCAAATCGCCGCTGGATTCTTGGGCATGCCTTGGCCCACAAGTCTGGTCAATGTTGTGCAAGCCGTGGCGAATCTTCGTTTGAACAAGGGCCATACATTTACTGAATGGGATTCGCGACCGTTATCGAAATCACAACTCTCATATGCAGCAGATGATGTGCGCTATTTGCCGCTTGTATGGCATCTGCAAAAAGAACGACTCGAGGCAGCGAGCCGCACTGCGTGGACAATTTCTGAAAGTGTGGAGTCACTGCGCTCTATAGAAGAATTTGAACCAGAGAGTCAAGTGCGCCGAGCCGCACGCGGACTTGGTCTGCGACCTCGCGTGATGACCATTCTTCGAGAACTTGTGATTCTTCGATATTCAATCGCGAAGGAGAAAAATCTTCCTCCGCGCACGGTCATGCCTGATAGCCCCATGCTG
>JBEELA010000042.1:0-3847 GCA_041168365.1 Planctomycetota bacterium | reverse complement strand
AAAACAAAATCTCACCTTGCGGAACCAAGCCATTTTCGTACCAAACATCCGTGCCATCCGCATCGCCTGCCGCGGATTCAATCCACTGAAGTTTCCAACCGCGAATATCTGTGTGATCCTTGACGATAACGATCTCGATCCAATCACCACCGTTGCCGAGCGAACGACCGAAATAAACATCTTCTTCAATCGAACAGGCTGCCCCACCGACTCCATCAGGTGTCGGGCACCCTACCACTGCCGCGGCAGGATTCCCAAGCCACTTCGCGCTTCCAACTGAATTCCATTCGTTCACGATGACATCAGATGCCAATGCACTTGCAGAAGTGATAACGCAGGAAGTTGCAACCAAGAGATTGACGATGATTTGATTCTTAAACATGGTGAAGATTGTGCTTTGGGATTGTTTAATTCGAGTTCAGTTCGCATTTAGAAGCTTTGCTTTCTGACACCTTCATTGAAACTGAACTCAGTCTGAACATAACTTCTCTTTACACTCCCCCAATGACTTTGATTCCAATCATTTTAGCCAGCGTGTACTCATTTTTCTCTCCACCGCTTGCTGGTACGGCCCCATCCGACATCGCTCAGGTCAAATTCCTTGGCGCATATTCTTCTGGACTCTTCAATGAATCTGCGTGCGAGATTTCGGCGTGGAGTCCGGACTCAAAGCGGCTCTACGTCACAAACTCGGCGCAAGGGCTCTCAATGGTCGACATTTCAGACCAAGCAAATCCCTTGCGAATTTCGATGACTCGGCAGTTTGGAATCACCAGTGTTGCAACATACGGAAATCTTGTTGCAATGTGCTGGGTTCCAAAGTCGAAAGAAGTGCAAGGCGAGGTCCGATTTTTCGATCTGGAGATGAAACAAATTAGAGCAATCAAAGTGGGCTTCGGTCCCGACATGCTGACATTCACACCTGATGGCAAGACACTACTCGTCGCCAACGAAGCGGAGCCAAGCGATGATGGCGCCGAAGATCCCGCTGGGTCAATCTCCGTCATCGATCTCTCGCAGGGTGCCGAGAAAGCAACGCTTCGAAATGCAAGTTTCGATGCGTTTGAGTCTCGCGCCACAGAATTGCGGGCGGCAGGAGTTCACGCACCTATGCCTGGTCGATCGTTCGTCCAACAACTCGAGCCTGAATACATCGCCGTCTCAGAAGATGGCACACGCGCATTCATCACATTGCAAGAGGCGAACGCGCTTGCGGTGCTTGACATTGCGGCAGCGAAAATCATTGCGATCTTGCCGTTTGGGTTGAAAGATTTCAGCGCCGCAGGCGTGGGAATGGATGCGAGCGACAAAGAAAACCGAACAACAATTTCACCTTGGCCAATTCGTGGCATGTATCAACCCGATACGCTTGCGTATTTCAAGTGCGATGGGGAGGAATATCTGGTAACGGCGAATGAAGGAGAGTCATTTGAATATTCATTTTATAACGAAACACAGCGCGTTTCGAAATTGAAAAATTCGAAAGATAAAACGAATCCTGCTCTTGATCCAACTCAATTTCCAATTTCAGCTGTAGGCGAAGAGGGATATTCACAAAGCGATTTATTGAAGTCTGACGCAATAGGTCGACTTGAAGTCAGTGAAGTATGCGGCGATACAGATCAAGATGGAGACTATGACGAACTTGTTTGCTTCGGTGCACGATCAGTAAGTATCTGGCGAATCGTGCCAGCAACTGGCGATGCACAAACGCGACTTGAATTGACTTGGGATTCTGGAAGCGAAATGGAACGGACACTTCGCGATCGCATGCCCCTTGCTTTTAATGCAGACAACCGTGAAAATTCGTCGCAAGATGATCGCAGTGATGCTCGCGGTCCAGAGCCAGAAGGTGTTGCGGTGGCGATGATTTCCGATCATCGAATAATTTTTGTTGGATTGGAACGAGCTGGTGGTGTGATGATGTGGGATGCGACAAATCCAACGAAGCCAATCTTTGCTGGTTATTTCAATCGACGCGATACAAGCATTGATTTGACTATCGATGTGGATGGCGACAAAGTTCCAGACAAGCTTGCGGATGTTGGCGATTTGGGACCAGAAGGACTTCTCGTGATCCCCGCAAGTTCGAGTCCAACCAAACGACCAATACTTGTCGTGTGCAACGAAGTCAGCGGAACACTTTCACTGTTTGATATCACCGTCACAGAAGTTGCAGATAAATAATCGGCAATGCTTGCACACGGAACAATTCTTACTTTGCCAGCGCTGCATCAATTGCAGCTCGCAGAGCTTTGCCGCCATCTGGAGCCATCCCAACTTCCGCCAACACAATCATGCCGTCTTTTCCAATGACGAGAAGTGTTGGAATCCCAGGGACTTCATAAGACTTCGCAAGTTCATCGCCAGCGAGAAGACAGGGATATGTGAAACCTTTTGACTCCATATATTTCTTCGCAGCACCTTCTCCGCGTTCCCAGGTGTTGACGCCAAATACAGCGACATCCTTACCCTTATATTCGTCTGCGATTTTCTGAATCGTTGGCATGACTTGTTTGCATGGACCACACCAAGTCGCCCAGAAGTCCAACAAGATCACTTTGCCTTTGAGGCCTTCAAGAGAAACTTGTGCGCCATCAATTCCTGTGAGCGTGAAATCCAAAGCCTTCTCGCCGACCTTCGCTTTCAATTGTGGTTGTTCGCGCTCGCCACCAGGCGCATCCTTGGGACTCTCTCCTTTGACATAGCCCGCAGGCGGAGTGGTCGCGAACATTGATGGATCGAGAGCCGGATCGAGTTTTACATTCGAATACTGATATGACACCGCCAGATTCGCCATCTGATCTTCTCCATTCACCGCCATTTTTTGTGAAAGCCTTCGCGGAAAACTATCAGCGCGCGCGATGGACAGAATGTCAGTCATCGTCATCGTGGAAGGTTTTTCATCACCATCATCTGAAGTTCCAAGATCGATTGAACGCAATATGCGAACCATATCGCACGGTTGCCCGTCAATTGTTTCCTCACCGATGATGTTTGCGGCGATGATCTTGGAAGGAGCGGCCTCTTCAGCATGCATTTCAAATACCCATTGAGGCACGCCAGATCCTGCTGACTTCAGTAGTGAAGACCAGTTCGTTCCTTCTTCCATATAAGTTTTGGATGGCACGTTGGCCAGAAGTGAATGCGTTCCATCAAATGTAATCACGCGCACCGGCTTCTCATTCTTGATGCTCTCGATTCGCATTCGCTTGCATGGCGATCCTTCTGTCGCTTCAAGATCCCAGATTGAATTTGTTGGCTCCATAAACTCGGCCGGCATCATTCCCGAATCTCTTCCAGTCGCTGTCATTCGTGTGGTCAATTGAATTGCCTTCAATACGCGTGCCACAGCAACTGACTTCTCATAAATCGTTAGAGCGTTCTGGTCAATCGTCTGTGGCTGCGATGCTGTAGCGGTAGCGGTTTTAGAATCAATACTTTCTCCAGCAGGAACAACTGCAGTGATCTTTGCGGCAACAACCTTCTTTGGTGTCGATGGCGCACTTTCTTGAGCGGTGGCGAAAATTGAGAGCGCAAAACAAAGAGCAAGGGTGAATCGCATGAAGTGATGGATCATTGGTACAGTCTAATTTGTTATTCAACCAACCGTGAAAAACTCATTTAAAGAAATGCAGGATTTTCGTGTTGTTGGACCTGTCGGAGCAACTGGGATCATCGTTGCTTCCATGGTCGGGAGCGGGATTTTTTCGCTGACTGGCCAATTCGGTGCGAAACTCGGCACCACTGAGAACATTCTCACTGCTTGGATCATCGGCGGCGTTCTCGCTTTATGTGGCGGCCTCTCGCTTGCGGAACTTGGCGCGATGATTCCGTGTTCTGGCGG
>JBEELA010000041.1:0-6467 GCA_041168365.1 Planctomycetota bacterium | reverse complement strand
TCTTTCGACGGGGTGCCTGTTCATACTTGATAGTGTCAGATCAGAATCGACTCAGCGTCGACGACGTCCAACGAGTCCTGCGAGACCGAGAAGCGCGATCGCTCCAGGAGCTGGAACACCGACGCCGGTGAAGGCGTTGATGTTGTCGTAGTAGCCGAGGGTGCTCGTACCCGCAGCCGCTCCGTTGACCTGAGCGACCAGGTCATACTCGCCAGCGACCGAACCCGCAGCCGCGCCGTCGACGAAGAAATCCGTGAAGGTTGCAGCGCCGTAGGCTTTGAAGCCCGCCGTCATACGTCCAGTCGTCGAATTAAACGTGTACTGAAATGTGTACCACGTGTTGCGAGCAAGGATGCCCGAAGTACCGGTGCTGAAGCTGAAGTTGCCAATCGTTCCAGCATTGTTGTAGTTGCTGAGCAGGTAGAACTGCCCAGTGCTGTTCTGCATCGAGCAACCGGCGAGGATCTTGGTGCCAGTCGAGTCGTAGAGGTAGTTCCCGTAGCGGTTGGTGCTGGTCGCGCTGACGCCGCCCATGTAGAAGTCGTAGGTCATGTTGAACACATTGTTCTCGGACGGATTCGATCCCATCGTGTTGAACACGTCATCGTTCCAGGTGAAGCGCGTCGAGCCGCCGGTGGCAGCAGCCTGGGTCTGGAGGACCTGACCGCCGTTGTGGGTACCAGCGTTCGGATCGGCAACGACCTGCGCGTAGGTCGCGACGCTACCGAAGGTGTACCAGCCACCCGGACCAGCGGTGGCGCCGGTGGCGTCGGTGGAGATGCCGCCAAGGGCGAGGTTGTCGAAGTTCTGCTGCGAAACAACCATGTCTGCGTTGGCAGATACGGCAGCAACAAGAGATAGGGAAGCAAATGTAAATACATGACGCATAGTAAAACTCCTAAAAAGGGACTAAACAAGAAAGGAACAGGGAAGTAAAGGACTAAGTAAGGACTAAGTAAGGACTAAGTAAGGACTAAGTAAGGACAGGGAACCAACACCCAGTGCTTTCGCACCGCCCATTTCAACTCACTACACCTCAAAACTACTCCTCATATTTAAGTTTGCAAATTAGATGTTCAATTTTTAATAAATTTTTCCCGCCTCCTGCGGGCACAAATCGACCTTTCGCGGTCATTTTTTGCCCGCAAAAGTCGTATTTCTACAATTTATTGTTCGCCGAAAAAAGCGACACACTCTTTAAGTCAATCGCTGATGCCAATCTAGCCAGATAGCCCTTAGCTGGAATTTCAATCGCGCCGAGCGAGACCATATGAGGATTGGCATACTGGCAGTCCAGCAGCACAAATCCAAGGGAGCGCAGTCGATTGACTAGCGACACCAAGCAAACCTTGCTTGCATCGCGTCCCCCTTCCAGAGGTCGGCTGAACATGCTTTCGCCAAAGAAAGCCCCGCCGATAGCGACGCCATAAAGTCCACCCACAAGTGCATCTCCAAGCCACGCTTCAACCGAATGCGCGTGACCTCGGCGATGGAGTTCCAAATAAATCTGCGCAAGCTCGCTTGAAATCCACGATCGATTCTCGGGAGTGCGATCTTGGGCGCAAGCCGTGATCACCCGCTCGAATGCGCTGTTGATTACCACCTTAAATTTCCCACTGCGGTGAACTCTTGCGAGCGTCTTGGAAACCTTCAGCCCCCCGTCATCGAGCGGCAGAATGCACCGCGGATCGCTAGAAAAAAAGTCAATTTCGCCAGAATCTGGGTCCGCCATGGGGAAAGCGCCCTCTCGATATGCATCGAGAACGATTTGAATTGGGTCCAGTGTTGTCATTTGGATGAACTGCCTTGCATCAGAGCAGTATGAAACAAATCGGAGATTGCAGCAAAAGGCCCTTGCGAGAAGTCGTATTTGTAGTAACTTCTTTCTTCCTCACAGAGGGGCCGTCGGTGACGGATGATCTCAAGCCTCGGCTTGAAATCAGCGGCGCCGCAAGGGGTGTCTTGGCGCGGCCAAGGGACACTCCAGCCTAGAGGAAGCCGCGGCAAGGGTCCCAGAGATGGACGCCCGACCCCGCGTCGAGCGTTTCCGTCGTCGGTTGATCCGACGCGGTGCCAACAGCGAACGCACTGTGGCATCGACTCCCCCTGCGTTGCAAGCCCTTTCGAGGGACTTGAACTTTGGTTCGATCGATCAATCAAATTATCTTGCGCCGAGGTTATTATTCGGCGGTGCATTTGGCCCATGGTGTAACGGTAGCACAGGAGATTTTGGTTCTCTTAGTCCTTGTTCAAATCAAGGTGGGCTAATTTTGATTCGATCGACATCCTTTCGAACTGACTGGAGCGTTCATCGTGACTCGTCCCTCCTCAACTGCGCCAAGTGCTTCGTCGAGTGCTTCGTCGAATTTTCATTCGACAACTGCTGTCATCTTGGCCGCAGGCAAGGGAACTCGCATGAACAGCGATCTGCCCAAAGTCATGCACACTGCATTCGGCAAGCCGCTGGTTGAATGGGTTGTTGATGCTGTTTCTGCTGTTGGTATCGAGCGAATCATTCTGGTGGTTGGTCATCAAGAAGAAATCATTCGAGCGCATTTCCAAGGTCGATCGAATATTGAATTCGTGCGGCAATCTCCACAACTTGGAACTGGGCACGCCGTCGATCAAGCGCGCCCCCTGCTTCTGAATGTTGATCGCGCAAGCGAATTGCTCGTGCTCTGCGGGGATGGTCCGCTGATCACGCCCGCCACGATTACAACTCTTTTGAATGCACATCGCACTGCGAAAGCAGCAGCAACACTTGCGACAAGCGTCATTCCAGATGCCGCGGGTTATGGCCGAATTTCCCGAGATTCCAAGGGAGAATTCAGCGCAATCGTCGAACAAAAAGATTGCACCCCTGCGCAGTTGATGAATCGGGAAATCAATCCTTCGTATTACTGCTTCGAACTCGGCGCACTTTTGGACACGCTTGCGCAAGTCGACAATCGAAACGCTGCAGGAGAATATTACATCACCGATGTCTTTCATATTCTCAAGAAAGCCGGACGCACCGTGCATGTCGTCGACGCTGTGCCGCCAGAAGAAGTTCTTTCTGTGAACACGCCAGAACAACTGGCGGAGGTCTCGGAACTTTTACGTTTGAAAACTCAATCCCACAGCCAGGAGAGTCATTGATGAGCGCAAGCGATCGAGAACAACTGAAAATTTTCGCTGGATCAACTGGACGCGCATTAGCACAATCCATGTGCGATCATTTGGAATTGCCCATTGGTCAGGCGCAGACTGTCGTCTTTCCTGATGGCGAATTGCTGGTCAAACTGGATGAGGATGTTCGTGGACGTGACTGCTACATCGTGCAGTCGTGCAGCGATCCTGTCAATCAGACCATCATGGAATTACTTGTATTCATCGACTGCTTGCGACGCGCAAGTGCGCGACGAATCACCGCAGTCATTCCATACTTTGGATATGCACGGCAAGATCGCAAAGACGAAGGGCGCGTGCCAATTACCGCGAAATTAGTGGCGAATCTGATCACAACAGCTGGAGCTCAGCGCGTTCTCTGCATGGATTTGCACGCTGCTCAGATTCAGGGTTTCTTTGATATTCCCGTGGATCATCTCACTGCAGCGCCAGTCATCAGCGATCACTTCCGTCGCATTCGCGGCGAACTTGGCGAACTGACGATCGTTTCACCCGATGTTGGAAATGTGAAGGTCGCAAATATGTACGCCAACTTGCTCGGCGCAGATTTGGCGATCATCGATAAGCGGCGACACAGTGGATCAAAGGTCTCTGTGAAAAATCTCATTGGGTCAGTCGAAGGCACAACCGTGCTGATGTTCGACGACATGATTTCCACCGCTGGCACTGTCTGCGAAGCTGCGAAGGTTGTGATGGAGCATGGTGCGAAGGCAGTTCATATCGCTTGCACTCACGGACTCTTTGTTGGCATGGCTTGCGAGCGCCTGATGGAAAGCCCCATCTCCCGCATCATTTCCACGGACACGATTCCCGTGGGACAGCGGCATAAAATGCTCGATTCGAAATTGACCGTCTTGTCAGTTGCTTCGCTTTTGGGCGAAGCAGTGCATCGTATTCACCATGATCAGTCGATCTCTGCGCTGTTTACACATGGCGCGGGGGTCAAACGTTAACTATGAGTGTTCATTCTTTAGCGTTCATTCTTTTATTTGAAAACAGGAGATTTTTATGAGTCATGAAGTACCCGTCCTAGATGCCCTTCCGCGCGAGCGCTTGGGAACCCGATACGCCAAACGCCTTCGCACCAAGGGACAACTCCCTGCGGTGATCTATGGCCACGGCAGCCAACCAACTCCCGTCAGCGTTGACGAGAAGACAATGCTTTCTGCGCTTCGCCGCGGACTGCACGTCTTTGAAATCAAAGTGAACGGCGGAACATCCGAGACTTGTCTCGTGAAAGAACTGCAATTCGGTTGGATGGGTGACAATGTCATTCACGTCGATCTGACTCGCGTCAATCTCGATGAAGAAGTCACCGTCAGTGTGGCGCTCAACTTCATCGGAGTTCCAGAATCTGCCAAACGAATCGGCGCCGTGTTGACGCACGATATTTCTGAACTTGAATTGCGCTGCAAGGTGCGAGACATTCCAGAATCGATTCGCGTCGATCTCACCAACATGGTTGGCGACATCATGACTGTCGCGCAGTTGAAGCTTGCTACTGGCCTGACCGCCGTCAGCAATCCACACTTCGCGTTGGCTCGAGTCGTCGTCGTGCTCGAAGAAGCAACGGGTGAAGCAGCAACAACTGGCGCTGTCGCAGCCGAACCTGAAGTCTTGACTGCCAAGAAGGAAGACCCTGCAGCAGCTGCTGGCGACGACAAGAAGGCAGACAAGAAGAAATAATGCAAATCGGTTCTGCTCATTTTCGACTTCTCTTTACTGGTCAATCAGCAATGAGGAAATCAGCATGAAGTTGATCGTTGGCCTTGGCAATCCCGGCCCCGAATACTCTCGTACTCGACATAATGTCGGGTACGAAGTGATCGACCGTTTGGCTCGTCGTTTCTCAGATCCAACTGGATCTGCGCGCGCGCGCTTCAACGGATTGACGATCGAAGCCGAGATTGCTGGTCAACGAGTACTTCTGCTGAAGCCGACAACATTCATGAATCGATCGGGACGCGCAGTCGCCGAGGCGATCGGATTTTTCAAGATGAACGCGACAAGCGAACTCATCGTGATTGCCGACGACTTGGATCTTCCGTGCGGAACGATTCGCATTCGTGGTGAAGGCGGTGCGGGCGGCCATAATGGTCTGACCGACATTCTCGCTGCATTGGGATCACCCGACTGGAGTCGCTGCCGAGTCGGCATCGACAAACCTGGCGTGATTCCACAGGCGGATTATGTGCTTGGTCGTTTCACCGACGATCAGAAGCCACTCGCAGAAGAGGGAATCGAAGATGCATGCAAAGCCGTCCAACTCTGGTGTCGCGAAGGACTCGCGGCAACAATGAATCAGTTCAACCGAAAGGTGATCGCCACGACTGGCGATACATCTGCGAATCAATCTTGACCGTTCTATAAGTTTTTCAAAGAAGTAATTCCAAGGAGTATCAAATGTCTACTGCTACAAAAACAACCATTCGCCAATACGAAGGTATGTTCCTCTTCCCTCAGGCCGTCACCGCTGATCTTGCTGCGGCCTCGGATCATGTTCGTGAATCCATCACTCGCCACGGTGGCGAAATCGTCAGCCTCGTCAAGTGGGATGAGCGTCGGCTCGCCTTTGACATCAAGAGCAATAAGCGCGGCGTTTATTTCCTCGCCTATTTCACCGCACCGACTTCGGCCATCGTGTCGATCGAGCGTGACTGCACTCTTTCCGAGCGCATGCTTCGCGCAATGATCGTGAAGGCTGACCATCTTTCGATGGAGCAAATGCAAGATGCGGAAGGTCAGGCTCGACTTGTTATGGAAGCCAAGCTTCGCAAGCAAACCAATGAGGCTGCTGAAAACGAGGGCGAAAACGCTCCAAGCATCATGATGGACTGATCGAAGGGTTGAATCCCCTCGACCACTCCTAAGTCCATAGCCGGAACTGGTCCGGACTGGCCCTGACTTGAGAAATCACTTCCCCGCACCATAAAAATGGTCGGGGAATTTTTTCTTGTTTTGGATGTTTCCCCTAGCGACCCGATAAGATCGAGTGCAGGAGGCCACACTATGGCGAGTTACAACAAAGTTTTATTAATGGGAAATCTCACGCGGGACGTCGAACTCAAGAGCATCGCGGGCAATCAGTCCGTTGCTGAAATCGGTCTTGCCGTCAATCGGCGATACCGAACCAAGGAAGGCGAGGATCGTGAAGAAACGACCTTCGTCGACTGCGAAGCTTGGGGGCGCACCGCCGAAGTGATGAAGCAGTACCTCTCGAAGGGGCGACCTGTGTTCATCGAAGGCCGGCTGAAATTGGACCAGTGGACGGATAAAGATGGACAGAAGCGATCGAAGAT
>JBEELA010000040.1:0-2509 GCA_041168365.1 Planctomycetota bacterium | reverse complement strand
CAGCGGATATTCGGTTCGACCTTCGACCAGAATCGGCAATCCCGCATTGGGGATCACGGAAAATGGGCGATTCCAATGTTTAGCAATATGCGCAAGATGCGGGGTCATTTCCGTCGGTCCTGTTGCGCAGTTCAATCCAAGCGAAGCAATTGGAAATGGTCGCAGGGCATTGACCACAGCGCTGACATCAGACCCCAAGAGCATCGTGCCTGTGGTCTCCATCGTGACCGAAACAAGAATCGGCATATCGCGAACACTTTTTCCCGCCGCATCGAGCGCTTCTAAACAAGCAGTCACGGCACATTTGATTTGCAACAGGTCTTGGCACGTTTCAATCATGAAACAATCCGCTCCGCCATCAATCAATCCGCGTGCCTGTTCTCGATAGGAATCCGTCATCACAGACCACGATGCTTGACCGAGCGTGATAAGTTTCGTCCCAGGTCCCATCGATCCAGCGACAAATCGAGGCCGGCCGGGTTCGGAATATTTTTCGCATGCAGCCCGAGCGATTTGCGCAGCTTTGACATTCAGGTCGTATACCCAACCAACCATTTCTTCATCAAAGTCTGCCGCAACAAGTTTATTGGTTCCGAATGTGTCAGTCTCTACAACATCAGCACCCGCAGCAAGAAAACTTTCGTGGATGCGCTGAATAATGTCTGGTCGCGACCGCACCAAGATGTCAGTGCAATTATCGCGACCGATGTAATCCGCAGGAGTGCAATCGGCACATGCGTGAATGGATGTTCCCATCGCTCCGTCGAAGACTAGCGTTCGTAAATCGAGTTGGCCGAGAAAAGTTGGAGTCACGAGACAAGGATATCGGCGTTTGCACTCAAGCGCCATCATTCATCCGGATAAACGGATGAATAGCCCCTTACGCCACATTTTTTGCTCTCAGATGCGATACTTTCCCATATGCAAAGCCTCATTCTTGTTTGGCTTACAGCCTTCGCCAGCACAACTTTTATCTGCGCGTGTCAATCGAATCCCACGGCATCATCTGTTTCACCTGCGTCCACTGGTCCAAACGTGCAAACCGCGGTGCAAGCAGACCAACCCATGGAAGAATCGCAGGCGATGCTGAATGGCTTGGTATTCGATGAAGTGTGGGTCATCATTCGCGACACGCATCTTGACCCTTCATTGAGTCAAACTGAATGGAACGAAACGCGTATTCGATTTCGTGATCGTGCAGTTGCAGCAACCGACGCAGACACATTTCGAACTGTCCTGCGAGACATGCTTCAAACGCTCGGCGAAAGTCACTTTGCAATCATTCCAAATTCGGTTTCAGGTTCATCAAGCGCTGTCGGAGGCTGGTCAGGACTCACGGTCCAAGTACTCGGCGGCGATGCAATCGTCACTCGAATTGCAGAGAAAAGCCCTGCTGCAATTGCTGGGATCAAGACAGGCTGGAAACTTGTTTCGTCTGAAGGCGGCTCGATCGATCCAATCATCAAAGTGTTTGGCACGCCACGTACATCGCTCGAGAGACTTGCTCGTGAACAAGCAGTCAGCGCATTCGTCGGCGGCCGGCCAGGGATGAGTCCGAAATATCTCTTCATCGATTCCAACGGAGAAGAGCACGAAGTCATCATCACCTTTGAAGATCCACCTGGCGAAATTGCAAAAATGGGAAATCTTCCTCCATTTGCTTTGGAATCACAGTGGAATTGGCTCAACGAAGCCGAAATCAAAAGTCTGGGGTGCAATCCACAAATGACCGGAAGCATCGGATATTTACGTTTTAATGTTTGGATGACGGCACTCTCCGCACCAATCGATGATGCCTTGACCGCATTTCGGACTGCGGATGGAATTGTGATTGATCTTCGCGGCAATCCTGGCGGACTTGGATTGATGGCAACAGGAGTCGCAGGACATTTTCTCCCAGAACCAACATCGCTCGGGACAATGCAAGGTCGAGATATGAAGCTCGACTTTCGAACGAATCCTCGAACGGTCGATCGCAATGGAAATATGATCGGTGTTTTTACAGGTCCCGTCGCAATTCTCATCGATGGTCATACTGGAAGCACTTCCGAGATTTTCGCCGCTGGACTATTAGATGTGAAGCGTGCTCAGCCATTCGGTCAGACAACCGCGGGTGCAGCGCTGCCTGCAACAACACACAATCTGAAAAATGGCGATGTGCTCCTGCATGCAATCGGCGACTTTCGCACTCCTTCAGGCAACTTGGTCGAAGGGATCGGGGTGAGCCAACAGATCTGGACACCTCCTACTCGAGCTGACTATACTTCTTCCCCTGATTGCGAACTCCGTGACGCGCTCCAATGGATCGCGCACGAACGCTCTCGAAATTCGTCCGAAGTAAAAAGCCCATAAGAAAGCCAACAAACACCATGAAAATGCACGCAACATCGCCAATCCAATTCGCATCCGCACTCTTGACCGCAGTTGCGCTCATCGCATGCACGAGTATTGCGCTTGGTCAGTCAGCAAATCAAGATCAAAAGACAGTGCCATCTTTGAAGTTGCCAGC
>JBEELA010000039.1:0-2532 GCA_041168365.1 Planctomycetota bacterium | reverse complement strand
AGAAGAAGCGTTTTTTTGTTCTCGTACTTTCAGTTGCCCTTCGAGCACTTCGATCACTTTCACTTTGGTTCCTTCAGAGATAAAGCCGTTTTCGGCGAGGGCGTCAAAGCGTGCGCCATCGATACGAACAAAACCAACGGGGCGAAGCGTGGTGACTGCAACTCCTTCATGCCCGACAAATGTTGCGAGTTGGCGAGCCATGGTCGTCGCCGCGGATCCAGAAGTTGCAACAGATGTATTTGAAGATTCATCGTCGCCGTCGTCTGCGGTTCGTTTGTTTCCATCTGCGTCTTCTTTCAAGATCATTCGATGCGCGATGGGGGTCTTCGACCAAATCTTAAAGACAAGCAGAAGCACGATTGGACTTCCGGCGCAGAGAACTGCGAGATAGACGCCTCCCCATGTCACGTCATAGACGAACATCGAAGCGACTGACCCAACTGCACTCACACCAGTCATCACCGCAAGCGCGCCCGCTGATGGAACGAAGAGTTCAAGGATCAACAGAATGATCGCAAGTCCAAGCAAACCAATTGCAACAAAGAAATAAATTTCTTCCTGTCCTGCAGCAGCAGGAGGAGCAGTTTGAGCAAGCAGTGAGATCATCATGTCGAGGATTGTCCTTGATCCGCCGATTCTCCGCGCGGTGCGTCATTCACGAGCACTTCAACCTCGAGTGTTGTGCCTCTTCGGCGAATAATTCGAACTGGCGTACCCGCTTCGACAAATTCACCGTTGGTCTGCGCATCGAATGGTTGATTGCCAACTTGGACTTTTCCAGTTGGTCGCAGAGTCGTGATTGCGATTGCTTGGCTGCCAACTTGCGGCCAGTCGGATGGAATCAAAATTGCATCACTCGACTGCGATGACGCCGCAACTTGCAGTGTTGCCCGTCGAAGCAGCGGTGATTGCGGAAGAAACTTCCATGAAAACCACAGGATGGCAGTCGAACCGAACAGTCCAACCAATGTCGAACCGATCCCCATAAAAAGTTGTTGCTGTCCGATTGCAGATGAAATGTCTCGGGTGACGAAGCTGGAAACCAAACCCGTCATCACAAATGCGCCGCCAATCACTGCAACCCAACCGCCGAGTGGAAGGATCACGATGTCAAGCGCGACTAATGCAAGTCCAAGAACGACTGCGATCAATTCCCACCATTCTGCCAATCCAACTAATGCGGGCGCACCGACAAGGAGCAGGAGCGCTATGACTGCGAGCGATCCAAAGATTCCAAATCCAGGAGTCAACGCTTCGAGCACAAATGCGACAAGCAGTACGACGATCAATCCAATTCGCACTGGCCATCCTGTGAGGAATCGCACCAAGCCCTCTGACCATGATTCTTCATATCGGGTGACAGTCGTCGCGCCGAACCATGCAGTGATTTCTTGTTCATTTGCTGCTCGTCCTTTCGCCAATCCCAAAGCGATCGCTTCATCTGGATAGACAACGAGCAGTTGATCTGCCTTGGCGACTTGCTCAATCAAAGTCCATTGCCCTCGATCTGCTTCTGTCAATCGTGGGCGCGAAAGTTGAGGCACTGTTGGCGGGCCTTCGAGCATCGGCTTTGATTGATAACGAGAAAAATAAGGGATGAGTCCTTCGCTTTCATCCTCGCTTTCGCTGCTCGAATCGACAGTTGGCGCAACTGTTGCCGCTTGTCGAGGTGGCTCGCTGCCAAAGACTGTTCGATATTCCTCGGCATCAACGATCGCGCGTTTTTCATTTGTTGTATTGCGAATCAACCAGAGTTCGCTTCCAAGTCGAACGAATGATTGCACGAGGTGTTCGTCATATCCGCGCAATCGAGCACTGTCGACCACTTCTGCGACAAGAGGCGCTTCCATCTTGGCTCGTTCGGTGGGTGGCATCGGAATCAGCCCGACTCCAGGTGCGACTTGAATTGGGGCAGCGTCTCCAAATGCTGAAGCAGGTCCGACAAGAATTTCTCGCGTCGCAAGTGCAAGTATCGCTCCTGCAGAAAATGCGTATGGATGAACCCAAGCAATTGTGTTCACTGGCATCTGAGTTTTGATGTAATTGCAAAGTTGCAGCGTTGCCAGCATGTCTCCACCTGGCGTATCGAATTCCAGCACGATCGCCTGAGCACCATTGGCAACAGCAAGTTCCGTTCGTCTCATGACTGAGATCACGGTGAGATCATCAATTGGACCGCGAATCGGGATAATCGCAATATTTCCCGCTTGTCGCTCTGCGGGTACAGCCCGTGGGGGAACAGCCAGTTGGGGAACAGCCAGGGCTGACCCTCCAGGAATCAGAAAAAGACTTGCAACAATGATGTGGATGGATCGGAGGAAGGACACGGCAATGAGATGGTAGAGCATAAAAAACCCCGGTCACGATTGACCGGGGTGAAATGATTTTTAGTCTCGAAACTTGTCGATCTAGTTCAATCCCATCCAGCAGTGTGATTCGATAGAAACTGTCCATCACACTTCGTGATGATCTGAATCAAAGAATCCTTGCCAGCGACGGTATCGTTGGAAAGAAAGACATTATCAAGAGTCG
>JBEELA010000038.1:0-5673 GCA_041168365.1 Planctomycetota bacterium | reverse complement strand
ACTTGGAGTGAATGCGGTCGATTATTCTGGATATCCAGATTGCCGTCCAGATTTTCTTGCGGCGTTTACTCGTCTGGCAAATCTTGCGACACGCGTTGGCGTCGAAGCAACTGCTGCAGGTGAATCCGCGTTTCATATTCATGCACCGCTTGTCGCACTTTCCAAATGCGAGATTGTCAAACTTGGCGCAGAACTTGGCGTGGACTTCGCAATGACGATCAGTTGTTACGACCCAACAAGTGCAGGCGCTCCATGCAGAAGATGCGATGCATGTCATTTGCGCGCGCTTGGATTTGCTCAAGCACAACTCTTGGACGCAGGTCAATCCGCAACAGCACGCTGAGTCGAGAAAAATTAGATGTCGAGATTTTTTACTTCAAGCGCGTGCTTTTCGATGTACGCACGTCGTTGCTCTACGTTTTCACCCATCAATACTGTGAAGAGTTTGCTGGCTTCTGCCGCAGCTTCCACTGTGACGCGCAGAAGGACTCGTCTTGCGGGATCCATCGTGGTTTCCCAGAGTTGCAATGGTTCCATTTCTCCCAGACCTTTGAAACGCTTGATTTCGATTCCGCGTCGCCCACAATCGTGCAGAGTTCGCATGATTCCTGCGACATTACTGCTTTCGGCAAGATCGGGTTCGCCCTTTTCTGGCGTGATCAACCAACCATACTTCGAAGGCATTTTTTCGCCGGTGACGGATTCTTCTTGCACCAATCCATAGTCAGCAATGTCAATTCCAACTTCAAGGAGTTGGATGAAAATTCGTTCGAGTTCTGCGGTCTCATGCATCTGACGCAGTGACGCGACGACGCCGCGCACGGGAGCATCTGGTGTCTGAGGTGTTTTTTCCGCAGGCATTCCTCCAGCAGAAGCAAGTTCGTCAAGCACCATTCCACGCTCGGTCACCGCCGTATGCGCTTCCTCTTCACTCCATGCAAGCAAGTCCCCGCCGCTCCATACAACATGATGCGTTGGCAATCGATGCGCACCAGTGGGGTCGCTGCCGCGAGCTTCGAGCAATTTCTGGAATGGAATGCCGCGTCGCTGTGCAACTCCGGACAAATCTTCGAGTCGATGCAGAAGTCGGAGCGTCTTGCGCAGGACATCGCCATCGAGTGTTCGTACAGTTGCTCCGCGTTCGTCCCGCACGACGAAAACTGCGTGTTTGAGAGCCAGATCTGCGAGCGTGTCGTTCATCTGTCGATCATTCAAAACATATTTGCTGGTCTTTCCGCGGATCACCTGATAGAGCGGGGGCTGTGCAATAAAAATCCGTCCCTGCCGAACAAGTTCGTACATCTGACGGAAGAGGAAAGTCAAAAGCAATGTGCGAATATGACTTCCGTCGACATCGGCGTCTGTCATGATGATGACACGGCCATATCGAAGCTTCGCAGGATCTAGGTCTGCTCCGATGCCACACTGGAGCGCCTGAATGAGCGTTTGGATTTCCTCGAACGCAAGCACCTTATCAAGCCTGCACTTTTCAACATTCAATAATTTTCCACGCAGGGGAAGAATTGCTTGATGCACGTGATCGCGTCCGCCTTTGGCACTTCCACCTGCACTATCGCCTTCGACGATAAAAATTTCAGTGGATTCGACATCATCGCTGGAACAATCAGAAAGTTTTTGCGGAAGCGCACTGTCGCCGAGCGCGCCCTTGCGCTTGATCAGTTCACGCGCTTTTCGAGCAGCTTCTCGTGCTTCGGCAGCGAGGATCGCGCGTTGGCAGATCAGCTTTGCCTCGCGTGGATTTAGATCCATCCACGCAGTCAACTCTTCATTGACCGATGCGCTGACGAATCCTTCGATCTCTTCGTTGAGGAGTTTTTCCTTCGTCTGATTATTGAATTGCGGATTCGGCAACTTCACGCTGATCACTGCAGTCAAGCCTTCGCGCAGGTCGTCGCCGCTTGGAACAAGATCTTTCAGAATGCCTTCGCGCTTGGCATAACCATTCACAACGCGAGTCAACGCAGACTTAAAGCCTTGGATGTGAGTTCCACCATCCGGATTTCGGATGTTGTTTCCGAAGGCGAGCATGTTCTCGGCAGTTGCATCGGTGTATTGCAGGGCAATGTCGCATTCGAATCCGCGCTCGGCATCACTTCGACGAACTGCAATACAAGAACTTTGCACGACTTTGCCTTCGTTGAGCCACTTGACATACGAGGCGATTCCCTCGGTATCCCGAAATGTGACGTCGCGAATAGTCCCATCAGACCCTACATGTTCGTCGACGAATCGGATGGTTACCCCTGGATTGAGAAATGCCAATTCGCGCAGACGAGACTCGAGCGTCTCGGCACGAAACTGCGTATCGGGAAAAATCTCTGGATCGGGAAGGAATGTCATCCGAGTTCCAGAACCAGCAACTCCAGATTCTTTGATCTTATGAAGACGCTTAACGCATACTCCGCGCTCGAATGAAATTCCCCATGATGCTCCGGCTTTGTGCACTTCGACTTCGGTCCATGCGCTGAGTGCGTTGACGCACTTCACTCCAACTCCGTGAAGTCCGCCGGAAACTTTGTATGCGTTATTGTCGAACTTTCCACCCGCATGAAGTTCAGTCAAGATGACTTCGACAGCGGGGCGGCCATTGATTTTCTGATTGTCGCTCTTCATCGGATCGACGGGCATTCCGCGTCCGTCGTCCACAACGGTGCAGGATCCATCGACACCCAAGCGCACGAGAACTTGCGTTGCAAAGCCAGCCATCGTTTCGTCGATGGAGTTGTCGACGCACTCATAAACAAGGTGATGCAGGGCGCTGAGCCCAGTTCCACCGACATACATTCCTGGACGTTTGCGGATTGCCTCAAGACCTTCCAGAACCTGGATATCTTCGGCGGTATAACGACTTTCGGATTCGGTGTGCGTGCTCATAATTTCAAGTATTTTCTAGATAAAAGTAGCATCGTTATTCTACCTGAACCATACCCCAAGCGGTAGCGTAAATTGCAGTTCATGACGGTTTCAAGTCGATAGAAATTCTCTGTCACATGACCAATTTGGATTCCAATTCAAGGCCCATTTCTGGGACGCAGGAAAATGCTTCGACCGTAGGGCGGCGAAATATTTTGATGCTTGGTTTGGGCCTTTTCGCGGGCTATGTCACAGCTGGTTGTGCCACGGCGAGTTCGAAGACAGCAAGAATGCCTAGCCCAGTTTGGCCTGATCAGGCGCTTTTTTCTGCGCAGCCCAAGGTATTGACCCCTGTCTTGCCCCCGCCAACTCCAACGCTCATCGGCGTCATTCCTCGAAGTGCATGGACGAAGGGAACTCCCGATGCGAGCAATATCGATCCGATGCTGCCGGTCAAGTGCATCACCGTCCACCATGATGGGATGTCGCCTTTCACTGCGACGGATTTTTCTTCATGCGCATCGCGCATCGAGTTGATTCGCAACGGTCATCGAGGCAAGGGATGGGCTGATATTGGATATCACTTTGTCATCGATCGTTCGGGCCGAGTTTGGGAAGGTCGAGATATGCGATATCAGGGCGCGCATGTGAAGGATCAGAACGAGGGAAATCTCGGCATTCTGTGTGTCGGAAATTTTGATCAACAGACGCCAAGCATGGCGCAACTTGCTGCGCTGGATCGTCATCTGCGCGTTTGCATGCTGAAGTACAAGGTCAAGAGCAGGCAGGTGCTTTCACATCAGGAGTGGGCGAGTGCACATACTGCTTGTCCAGGACGAAATTTGCAATCGAAGATGGACGGAATTCGCCGCTCAGTTGCGTGACCGCTTAGCCCAAGCGACTCTCGCGTCCCTTTCGCGCGCGCTCATCATCGGCATCCAACTTCGCCTGAAACTTTGGATCGCGCCGCTCCTGACGATTGACCAGTTTCCATGCACAAAAGCCAATTGCAGCCATGCTGACGATTGAGACGAGTATGGAAAAAAATGTATACACGCATTGACTCTAGTCGAGAACCTTCTGTTCAGATTGACTTTGTGCAGACTGTTCTGCGGACTGATCTGCGAACCAAGGAGCGAGTGCGGAATATGCATGTTCATACCTCCGAGCGAGCGCAGGAAAGTAAGCGGCGTCAGGACCGGCGCGAGTGGAATTCGATTCTTTGATGTGCGCAGTCGCACGATCGAAGTCCGGCCAGAGACCTGCGCCAACGCCAGCGATGAGTGCACTGCCATAAGCAGCGCCGTCAGTCTGTTCGACAGTTGCGGTTGGCAAGTCGAATGCGTCGGTCATCAATTGTCGCCAGAATTGATTGCGTGCGCCGCCACCCGAAAGTCGAATGCGATCTGCGCGCGCGCCAGTTTGGCGAACAAGCGCGAGTACTTCACGAAGAGAACATGTGACACCTTCAACGATTGCTCGCGTGAGATGTGCCCGCGTTGTTCGAGTCGACATTCCTACGAAAGTTCCGCGTGCATGTGGATCTGCGTGAGGAGTTCTCTCGCCAGAGAGATAGGGAAGGAAGATTGCGCCTTCGCAGCCAAACGGTGCGGTTTCCGCTTGTTTCAGCATTAATTCGTATGGATCTACTCCTTGTACTCGTGCAGATGCAACAAGATCCTCGCACATTGCATCGCGCCACCAACGCAAACTTCCGCCTGCGGACAAAGTCACGCCCATCAAATGCCAACGATTTGGAATCGCATGACAAAATGAATGCAGAACTCCGTGTGGAGTCGGTCGCCACTCATTTGTTGTGGCAAAGATCACACCACTCGTTCCCACTGTGCAAGCCACAGATCCTTCAGAAGTGATTCCCGTTCCAACTGCCTGCGCTGCTTGATCGCCTGCGCCTGCAACAACAATTGTTCCCACAGGAAGTCCTGTTGCTGCTGCGCCATCGGCGTGCACACGCGAACTTGGTGTTGTCGATTCAAAAAGTTCTGGAAGTAGAGCAGTGTCGATTGAAAGTGCTTCGCACATCTCTTTCGACCAACGACGATTTTCGCAGTCAAGCAGCAGCGTTCCCGAAGCGTCAGCCATATCAGTATGCATTGCGCCAGTCAGTCGAAGTCTGACATAGTCCTTCGGCAGCATGATGCGTTTCGCACACCGCATCGTTTCTGTTTCGTGCTGCATCAGCCAAAGCAACTTTGGCGCGGTGAATCCAGGAAGCAGACGATTGCCAGTCAGTCGCCAAATTTCTGCAGCTGTGATTTCGCGTTCTACTTTCTTGCAGACTTCAGCCGTGCGCTGATCATTCCACATAATTGCAGGTCGAATTGGACGATTGTCTGAATCAACAATCACGAGTCCATGCATTTGACCTGCGAGTCCCACGGAGACGATGTCGCCCGCAAGAACTGCGTGGTGAGAGGTCAGATTGCGCAGCGCTTCACAGGTGGCGCGCCACCAAATGTCAGGGTGCGTTTCAGCCCAGCCTGGGCGGGGAGAATCGAATTCATATTCAACGCTTGCAGTTGCGACGACGGATCCATCACGACTGACTGCGAGCGCCTTCAGCGAACTTGTTCCAACATCAATCCCAATGCAAAGTTCAGGTCGTTTCATGGGGCGCATCGAGGTAGAACGCATCCAACTGCGGTTGTGGATGCATATGGAAGTGGATGACCGTCCGCAATCGCATCGACAACATCTGCGAGATCTCGTTTCGTTGGAGGTCCATAGGAAACGCCAAGACCTTTATATCGGTCGTCGATCCGACCTCGGTAAATCACA
>JBEELA010000037.1:0-6796 GCA_041168365.1 Planctomycetota bacterium | reverse complement strand
GAATTTCCTCATCGGTCGCATTGACGGAAATCGCATTCAGCCACCGACTCTGGGTGCGAATGTCTGCACCTGTTGATCGGATTGAATCCAGTCGTGTCGCATCGATTGGGAGATCACGTTCATCAAACAATCCTGGCATCGTGCGGTGCGCTTCGCGGCGGGTGATTGCTCGTGCGTTCAAGAGGGTGTCTGCTGCGATGATGTCATGCTTTAGAAGTGGTTTGGCAGCGAGTTCGATCCACATCGCACGACGCTCGCTTGGAGCGCTGGCTGTCACAGGCATTAGCGCCGAATGCTGCATGGCGAGCGCAAGTGTGACAAATGCTGCGAAGTACATAAACACACAATACTCCGATGGGGCGCGAGAGCAAATTGCATTGTGAATCTTTCTTGTTTCTTCTCAAAATCCTGCAAATTTATTCACGGGCGGCAACTCTTATAATCCAACAAATGCCTATTAAAAAACCAAAGACTCTAGCAGAAATGGCAAATGTTGGCCCAGCAACGCTTGGTGATTTCAAAGTGCTAGGTATTGAGGATCCCAAACAACTCGCCAAACGCGAAGCATTTGAATTATGGGAAGACCTTTGCAAGCGAACTCGCAAGCGTCACGATCTCTGCTGCATCGATGTATTTATGTCTGCAATTGCACAGGCACGCGGTGAGGCGCCATGTCCGTGGTGGCATTTCACAAAGGATCGCAAGTCGATGATGGCCAAGCGAACAAGCAAATCTATTTCGCGATACTGATGACACGAATTTGCGTGAACTGTCGGTGACCAGCTTTCCCGCGCAGGAATCCGAAGCCGGACTCCTTTGCTCCGACCCACGGAGAGCCTGCTGCTCCGCCACATCCTTTATTGATGCCGACCATTCCTGTGTCAAGCAAACTTGCAACTCGCTGCGCATGAGACGTCTCGCCGAAGACTGCGCCACCAAGTCCATATGGAGTGGAATTGGCCATTTGAATCGCTTGCTCATCACTTGAGATTCGAGTGATGCACGCGACGGGACCAAATGTTTCTTCTTGCATGATTCGCATCGGCGCACGAATGCCAGCAAGCACTGTAGGGCGAATAAAATTTCCCTTCGCATCTGCACCGGCAAGCATGCGCGCCCCATCTTTGATGGCATCATTCACCAGACTGACGACGTGTGCCTTTTGAGCGGCGTCAACCATCGGACCAATTTGAGTTGCCTCATCCGCGGGATCGCCCTGCACCATTGCAGTTGCACGTTTAGCCAGTTGAGTTTCGAATTCATCCGCAACTCGTTCGTGGACGAAGATTCTTTCCGTGCTGACGCACACTTGCCCTGCATTGCGAAAACAATTGCTTGCCGCAAAGGTGACCGCAGCATCAAGATTCGCATCTTCAAGGACGATGAGCGCATCTTTTCCGCCGAGTTCGAGGACGAGTCGCTTCAGTCCTCCTGCAGCTTCGCGCATAATGTGTTTTCCCGCCGCGCGACTTCCAACGAATGCAATCAGGTTGACATCTGCAGCGACCAGTGCTTTCCCTTGTTCCTCATCGCCATGCACAATTTGCAAGACATCTTGAGGCAGTACCGCAGAGATGCACTTTGCCCAAACATCGCCGCTGAGTGGCGTTTTTTCGCTTGGCTTAAAAATGACAGTGTTGCCAGCGACGAGACTTGGAATGACGACATCTTGCGCCATCCACACAGGAAAATTCCAAGGAGTGATGCAGACAGAGACGCCGAGTGGATCGAAGCGCAATTGTGATTGCACTTTTCCATCATCAAGCGTTTCTTGTTCAAGTGCCTTCGCGTTTTCTTTAACGAATTCAACAAGTATTGCAGCGCAACCCTTCGCTTCACCAATCCCTTCGAGCAAAGGTTTTCCCATTTCTCGACTGATGAGCGCTCCAATTTCTTCCGCTCGCGCCTCCATCTGAACTGCAGCAGATTTGATTGCTTGCGCGCGCGCGCTCAGTCCCATTGCAGCCCAACCTATTTGCGCTGCACGCGATCTCGCAACGACCTGTGGGATTTCCTGAACTGGAGTGATGGCAATTTCGCCGACAACATCCCCACGAGCGGGATCTATTGATTGGAGCATCTGGATCATGTTTGCCAATGTATGCGATGATGATCAAATGCCGCTCGCTGCTGAATCTCCGGCCGTCATTTCCGCAGTTGATGCGCGGCGAGTCTTGTTGCATCTGCAACGACTAGGAAGTTCTCCGACTGGTTCAAATGCGAAGTCGGTTCAATCAATGGTCGATCGACTTGGATATGTACAAGTTGATTCGATCAATGTTCTCGAACGAGCCCATCACATGATTCTTGGCACAAGACTGGATGGCTATCGTCCAGAGCACCTTGCGCATTCGCTCGAGGGCACGCGGACACTTTGGGAACATTGGACGCACGATGCGTGCATCATTCCGACAAAGTGGTATCCACATTGGAAGCATCGGTTCGTTCGATATGGTGTGCGCGTTCAGCGAAGCAGTTGGTGGGCCGCACATTTTGGTGATGACCCTTTGAAAACAATTCGGCGCACACTTGCGCGCGTGAAGCGCAATGGTCCACTGAAGGCGCGCGATTTTGAGCCGCCCAAAAATCATCGCAGTGCAGGTTGGTGGGAGTGGCATCCAGAAAAAGCAGCGCTCGAATATTTATGGCGTAGCGGGAAATTGGCAATCGCCCGTCGCGAGCGCTTTGAAAAAGTCTACGACCTTGCAGAGCGGGTTTTTCCAGACGCATATGGACTTGCGCAAAGTTCTCAAGCAACTCACATTCAATGGGCATGCAGCGAAGCGATTGCACGGATTGGAATTGCAACACCAACAGAGATCGCAAGATTTTTCTCGGCAGTCACGCTTGTGCAAGCTCGTGCGTGGTGTGTCCAAGCAGTTGCGCGCGGAGAATTGATTGAAGCAGTTGTCCCAGATATACGGCAAGGAATGAAACCGACAAAATGCGTCGCGCTGAAAAATTGGAAGACTCTTTGCATTGCGCCAAACTCCGATCGTATCGACCTCTTATCTCCATTTGATCCAGCCATTCGAGAACGCGCGCGTGTCGAGCGGCTCTTCGGATTTAATTACCGATTTGAAGCATTCACTCCTTCGACGAAGCGTGTCTATGGCTATTACGTTTTGCCGATGCTTGAAGGCGACGCGCTCATCGGCAGAATCGATCCCAAGTTTGATCGCGCCAAAGGCACGCTCATCGTGCGTGGACCGTGGTGGGAACCTGGAGTCAAAGCGAGCAAAGTCCGCATGCAAAAATTAGAACTTGCAATTGATCGACTCGCTGCACGGATTGGCGCAGCGAATTGGACGATGTCTCTTTGAACTCCATTGCAGCAGTGCGAAAGAAACCTGCGCAGCAGACATACGCTTTACATTCGTTTGCCTCTCACGCAAAAATAATCTGAGTTACCCTCTTGTTGTGAATTTGATCTCAACAAACGACAACGAATCAAATCAGTCCCCAAAGGGTCCGCTTCTGGTTCTTGTCATCGCGGCTCTGGGGGTTATCTATGGCGATATTGGCACGAGTCCGCTGTACGCCTTGCAAACGGCGTTTGGCGATACGGTTGGATTAGAAGTGACGCCGATGCATGTGTATGGGCTTCTTTCCATGTTCATTTGGGGGCTGACTCTTATCGTCACGGTCAAGTATGTCATGGTTGTGATGCGTGCATCGAACAAGGGTGAGGGCGGCACGCTCGCACTCAGTGCGCTGGCAAGTCGATTTCTCAAAGGTCGGTCGCGGCGGCTGGTGATGGTCGTCAGCATCATTGGTGTTTCGCTTTTCGCCGCCGACGCTGTTTTAACGCCGAGCATCTCTGTACTTTCTGCAATGGAAGGGATGTCATCGGTGACACCAAATGCAACAAAGTATGAAGTGCCAGGGGCGCTTTTTATTCTGACAATTCTTTTTGCAGCGCAGCATTGGGGTACAGGTGGAATCGGAAAAATATTTGGGCCAGTGATGATTCTGTGGTTTGCAATGATTTCTGCACTCGGCGTGCATGGCATCATGAAGAATCCTGAAGTTCTGAATGCGCTCAATCCCTATTACGCATATCAGTTGGCTGTGAAGTTTCCAGTTCAGTCTTTCGCGGCTATTGGCGCAGTGACGCTTTGCATTACTGGAGTTGAAGCGCTCTATGCAGACCTTGGTCATTTTGGGCGACGTGCGATCAACATGTCTTGGATACTCCTCGTTTTCCCTGCTTTAACACTGTGCTATCTCGGACAAGGCGGACTGATTTTGTCGAATGCTGATGCTGTCAAGAATCCTTTCTTTGCCCTTGTGCCTTTGGGATATGAGTTGCCGGTTGTCATACTCGCAACATTGGCGACGGTTGTCGCATCTCAAGCAGTGATCTCTGGGATGTACACCATCGTGCATCAATCGATGCTCGTTGGATTTCTTCCGTGGATGAATGTGCTGCACACTTCAAAAACAATTCGTGGACAGATCACGATTCCAACAGTCACGTTTTTGATGTACATCGCAGTGATGGTGGCAGTTATTGGCTTTGGCTCGTCTTCCCGACTTGCCAGCGCATACGGATTGACTGTCACGGGAACGCTTGTCTGCACAACATTTCTGGCGGTGATCGTTGCGCGAAAACATTGGAAGTGGCCGATCTGGCGATGTGCGCTTGTCTTTATTCCAATGGGGATTGTCGATCTATTGTTTTTCAGCGCGAACGCGACGAAATTTTTGGACGGTGCTTGGTTCACAGTTGCGATTGCTGCTGCGCTCTTCTTCTTGATTTGGTCGTGGTCGAAGGGGTTCAAAATGTTGATGCAAAGCACGGCAAAATGCGAGATAAGCCTGCAAGGTTTTTTGGAGAATGTGAAAGCCAAAGGCGAGCGTCGTGTGCCTGGAACTGGCGTTTTTCCTGCCGAATCCGTCGGCGCAGCGCCGCGACCGCTGATCGCAATGTTCCGACGATTTGGCTGTATGTTCGAGCAGACGATTTTGCTGACTGTGAAGACCGCGGACACGCCTTTTGTCGAGAGTATCGATCGATTGCAGGCGACTGAAATTCAACCGGGTTTGTGGCAAGTCAATATTTGCTACGGATTTGCAGAGTTGCCAAATGTGCCCAAGACACTTGCAGAATGTGCATTGACTTTGCCTATAGATCCAGAGTCGATGACATATTTCATTAGTCGCCTCTTGCCAACAATGCCGATAAGGTTGAGTGGATTACTTGGACTCAGGTTATTCGTATTGATGCATCGTCACTCCCGAGGAAAAGCCGAGTTTTATCTCATGCCTCAAGATCAAACTGTAACGACTTTCACGCGCATAGATCTTTGAAAGTATCGATTTGTTTTGACGAGTATGATCTATGAGTTTGTGTGTACCGTGTCGAAGTGTTCTACTCCGCACGACGACTCATCCTTGGGATTCTCCTGATCGCCGCGGCATCGGCAGTGCTCGTGCTCAGCGATCGATCCATACAGCGCCCGACGGGAGGCGCGCTCGATGCTGCAGCGCAAGCGGCTCGACCGCGGCGAATCGCAGTGATTCAGATCTCTTCGATCGATGCGATGAACGTCGGGCGGCTTGGCGCGATCGAACGATTGAAAGAGGCTGGATTCAGCGAGTCAAGTGGAACGACCTTTGACACTTTTAATGCGGAGGGAGATGTTGGGACACTCGGGCAGATGGCTGCCGCAGTGTGCAGTGCATCGCCACCCTATGACTTGATTGTGTCGCTCTCGACGGTCGCAACGCAGACCGTGTTGCGTGCAAATAAGCGAGGCTTGCCACACGTTTTCGGATTAGTAGTTTCGCCGCCTGGGTTTGGAGTTCCGCTCGGTCCATGGACCGAAGGTTCGACACGACCGACCAATGTCGCTGGCTTTGGAACTTTGCAGCCGGCAAAGTTGCTGCTCATGGCGATGCATACCTCGGCGCCAAACGTCAAACGATTAGGTTGCGTTTGGAATCCTGCAGAGGCGAATGCGGAAGCTTCCGTCAAACTTGGAAGAGCTGCATGCGCAGAACTTGGCATCGAGCTTCTCGAAGCCAACGGCACCAATGTCTCCGAGGTTGCAACAGCGACCGACGTATTGATTTCGCGTGGGATCGATTGCTTTTGGATTCTTGCGGATACAAATGTCATCGCCGCCGCACCAACTGTGACGGATCGATGCCGCAAAGCACACGTGCCCGTGATTACGAATTTTCCTGAGTTGTCGAAGTTGGGTGCCGCGATCAACTACGGCGCGGATTATCGCGCAATGGGTGTTTCGACGGGCGCAATCGCAGAGTTGGTTTTGAAGGGCGTTGCGCCACGAGATATTCCATGCGAAAACTTTTTGCCCATCGCATTGCAGTTGAATTATTCAGGCTTCGGCGAAAACTGGATTCGTGTTCCAGAACTCGCTGCGCTCGCCGAGACTATCTACGACCCGCCAGCACCACCGATCGTGCGAAAAGTTGCGCAAGAACTCGTGCCGCCATCGATCGGGGCGATGCTCGCTGCACTGCCTGCAGCGGGAGCAGCTGTAAATGCGGCGCCACGCGCAATGCCAACGATCGCAGTTCTCACGTACAACCGCACTCCAAATTTCGAAGATTGTTACCGAGGATTCATGCAAGAAATGGGAGTGATTGGTTACAAGAACGGAGTGAACTGCACTCTTCAACTCCGAGATGCGCAGCTTGATATCGGCGCGCTTGGGACGATTGTCGCTGCGATTGCCGAGGAGAAGCCCGATGTTGTTGTGCCATTCACGACGCCCGCATTGCAAGCAACGTTGCGACGCATCAAGAACGTCCCTATTGTTTTTTC
>JBEELA010000036.1:0-3118 GCA_041168365.1 Planctomycetota bacterium | reverse complement strand
CTGAATATCGGCGCGGTCTGGATTTGAATACTGGTGTCAGCGTCACTTCATGGATTGAGCGCGAGCACCGCGTCATGCGCACCGTCTATGCATCGCATGCAACAAACGCCTTGGTTGTCCGACAGGAAACCGACGAAATTGAAGGGCTTTTCCTGAAGTTTTCTCTTGATCGCCAACCTTCGTGCGAAGGCTGCCCGCTTTCAATCACCAGCGAGATTCTCGACACACGCGCCGTCATTCATTTGCGCGGCGCGACCGAAGCAACCGTTGGTGATGGCGTGCGATTCGCGGCCGACATCGTGTTTGAATGCGAAGGAGGATCAGTCGCGACCGACGGCGCAGGGATTGTGGTACGTGCATCCAATGCAGTAAATATTTTTGTACTCGCAGCGACCGACTTTCCATATGTCGGCGCAGATCGTGTTGCAGCACTTCAAGCGCTCGCCAGTGGTAAGAAAGTCGATCGACCTGATCCAGAGAAACTGCTTGCGCAATTCTTCGCAGCGCTTCCAAAGAATCGACGCGACATGTTGTGGGATCACGAACGTGCTTGGCGTGAAGTCTTTGATCGATTTGATTTAGAACTCGGTCCTCCAAATGTCGAAGCGGCTGCGTTACCAACTGATGAGCGCCTGCGTCGTGTTGCAAGTGGCGAATCCGATCCAGGACTTGTCACGCTCTATCTTCAATATGCACGCGCAATGTTGATGTCATCAAGCAGGGCAGGTGGACTTCCTGCAAATTTGCAGGGGATTTGGTGCAAGGATTTGCATGCGCCATGGAATGCAGATTTTCATATCAACATCAATTTGCAGATGAACTATTGGCCCGCTGAAGTGTTGAACATCGCGCCGACGATTCCGCCGCTTGTGGAATATGTCGAGCGGCTTGCGCTTGATGGTCGTGAAACAGCACGGCGTATGTATGGCGCGAAAGGTTGGATGGCGCATCATGTTTCGGATGCGTGGTGTTGGACCGTGCCAGCGGGAAAAGAAACTGTGTGGGCGCTTTGGCCGCACGGTGGTGGATGGATGACGCAAACGATTCATGACCACTGGGATTACGGGCGCGATCCTGTCTTTCTCCGCGAGCATGCGTTTCCACTTCTGCGTGGTGCTGCGGAATTTTATTTGGATTATCTCGTGACGGATCCTGAAAGTGGAATGCTTGTGAGCGGTCCAAGTTCATCTCCCGAAAATAGTTTTCTGCTGCCTGGTGGTGTGGTCGCCAATTCTGGAATGGGCAACACGATGGATCAGATGATTATTCATGATGTCTTTGCAAACTTGATCGAAGAAGCAGACGCGATCTGCGCCGCGGCGCCCAATGATGCCGTGAAGAATGATCCCGTCGTTGCAAGCGTGCGCAAAGCGATCACCAAGTTGAAGCCGCCGAAGATCGCAGCGGATGGGCGCATCATGGAATGGGCGGATCCGTGGCAAGAAAACGAACCTGGTCATCGTCACATGAGCCATTTATTCGGCGTGCATCCTGGTCATCAGATCACCATCGAAGAGACGCCGGAATTGATCGCTGCTGCGCGAAAATCGCTTGATTTTCGTTTGGCAAATGGTGGAGGTCACACAGGATGGAGTCGCGCGTGGCTTGTCAGCATGTTTGCTCGACTGAAAGATGGCGAGCAAGCGTGGCATCATGTTCAGATGTTGCTCTCCAAGAGCACGCTGCCGAATCTCTTCGACAATCATCCGCCATTTCAAATTGATGGAAACTTCGGCGGAGCGGCTGGCATTGCAGAAATGCTCGTGCAGTCGCACCGAGAAGTTGGCGGCGGCGCAATCGCAGCAAACGATCGTGGTCATGTAATCGAACTTCTTCCCGCACTGCCCAAAGAATGGTCGCGTGGTGCTGTGCGCGGACTTCGCGCGCGCGGCGGTGTGACGATCGACATCATGTGGTCAGATGAAAAAATTTCGATGGCGACGATTCGCGCATCTGGTGACGAACCTCTGCGCATTGCATGGCCGATTGATGCGCCACTGCCGACGATTTCGCGACTCTCAGATAAAAGTGCAGTCGTCACAACTCGCACTGGGAATTGGCTGGAGATTGCGCCCAAAGGTCAGGCAGGGGAGTATCGCATTTCGCAGAAGTGAATTGCACGCACCACACGCAACGCATCGCAACCAACAAATCCACGCCGATCACAGCGAAAATCTCTCGCCTTGTTCCGCGATACGCATTCCCGCTTTTTCGACTTGATGCTGCGCGTCTGATCCTGGAATGAGCGCTGCGCCTCGTTGCTGCAGTTGTGACAAACGCAATTTAAAACTTTCCAAAGTCGCCCTGGATGTCGCACAGAAATGTCCCGCTCATTTCCGCTACACGGCCACCGCTGCGAGAGCGAAGGTCGCCAACGAGCCACCGTGTCGCTAGGCATTTTCAGTTCAGCACCGCGGTGTTACATTCAACGCATGGAACCGCCGCTTTACAGTGGACTTGCCGAGCGCTCGCCCGCCAAGCTGGGCAAGCGAGTTCCTATACATTGGCGCTCCATTGGTGTTGGCTTCGCTGCGGGTGTCGTGTCGGTTGTGATGTTGGTGGTCGCAATCTTTGTGTCGCCTGATTGGTTCACTTCGAAGGAGGTCCTCCAAGAGCGCAAGGAGCAATCCCATAAAGAATTGTTGGTCGAACGCGAGGGAATTTATAATGAAGGGTTGAATCGCTCCGCGAGTGACTGCGAGCGATTGGTCGATGCGGTTCACGCCATCCTGCAGGTCGACCCCACATACACGATCGACTTCCTGATTCTCTCCGGCGGCGGCGACAAAGGAGCCTTTGCAAGTGGATTCTTGCGCGGATGGTTTAGCGTCGCTGCGGGTCCACTCGCGCGCCCGAAGTTTGTCGGCGTATCCGGAGTGAGCGCGGGAGCGCTCATCGCGCCGTCCGCGTTCCTTGGAACCGTCGAGGACGCTCGTGTGATCGATGAGATCTTTCGCAGCACAGACCCTGACTGGGTTGTGCGACGGGGATTGCTTTTTTTCAATCTCCAGCACTCGAGTCTGGCGGAGATCCCTGGTCTTGAACGCGAGGTGCACGATTACATTGACTTGCCGTATGCGCAGCGGTTAATAAAGGCTGGCGCGAGTGGCCGAGCGCT
>JBEELA010000035.1:0-3687 GCA_041168365.1 Planctomycetota bacterium | reverse complement strand
CACATCGTGAAACGTGTTGCCAACTCAATTTCGCAAGGCAATTCTGTGCGCAGAGGCTGGCTGGGAGTTTCGATGCAAGGGCTCGACCATGAACTTGCGAAAAGCTTTGGGCAAGATTCGACCAATGGGGTTCTGGTCTCTGGGATTCTCACCGGAACTCCAGCAGCAGAAGCAGGATTGAAGGTTGGAGACATCATTGTGACGCTCGATGGCAAGTCCACACAGACACCAACTCAGTTGATGCGAATTATTGCCAACAGTGAGCCGAATACTCCGATCACGCTTGGTTTCATCCGAAGCGGCAAGTCCATGACGACCGACGCGACACTTGGAGAACGACCAAATTCCTCCAGCAACACATCCACACCCGAACCCGTTTCGCCGAACATCGAAGAATCACTCGGGCTCGAAATTCGAGCGCTCGACACGGAATCTGCGACTGCCCTCGGCGCAACGGGCAAGGGTGTCTATGTCTCCTCAACGATCGAAGGTGGATCAGCGGAAACTGCCGGGTTGGCTCCAGGAGATGTCATCCGTGAAGTAAATGGAGTAGCGATTATCGATGTTGAAACTTGCCGCAGCGCATTTGCGAAATCAAAGCCCGGCCAAATCATTCGACTCTTGTTTGAACGTGAGGGAGCATCGCGCTTCACCATGCTCAGGCGAAATCCCAAATGAATCATCTACCACCCGCTTGAAATGCGGGACTCCTGCGAAGCGTATTCGCGGGTACCAAGCCATGGCGGAACGCCCTCCGCCATGGTTTTCTTTTTGCAATCGAACCTATGCTTTAAGTTCCACCATGACACTCGACCGTTCACTGCACGTTGATTTTCGACACCGAGTGCGATTCACTGAAGATGTATTTTCCCCTGATAACCCGACGCTTGCGAGCGTTTGTTCTGATGGAATCCCGCGAAGAATGATTGCGTTTATTGATGCTGGTGTTCACCAAGCTCAACCAGACATTGGAGAGAGAGTGGCGAATTATCTTGGTGCGCGTGCAAAAATCGGTGAGCCAGTTCCTGAACTCAAAATGATCGAAGTGGTCAGTGGTGGCGAAGAAGCAAAAAATTCAAATGAAGTTTATGAGCAAGTTCTGGTTGCAATCGATCGATATGGGATCGACCGTAGGAGCTTTGTCTTGGCGATTGGCGGAGGTGCGGTGCTTGATGCGGTGGGACTCGGCGCAACGCTTGCGCACCGCGGAGTAAGGCTCATTCGAATGCCAACAACAACTTTGGCGATGGATGATGCGGCGATGGGTGTCAAGAACGGTATCAATAAGTTTGGGAAGAAAAATTTCTGTGGGGCTTTTTCGGTTCCGTGGGCAGTCATTGCTGACGAACGATTTCTGACAACGCTGACCGACCAACATTTTTTGTCTGGCTTTAGCGAAGCCGTCAAGATCGGATGCCTGAAAGATCCATCGCTGTTCGAACTGATCGAACAATCAGCTCCACGAATTGTTGCGCGTGATCTTGCCGCAGCAATGCCGATTATTCGACGCAGTGCTGAATTGCACTTGGATCACATCACGCAAGGCGGAGACGCCTTCGAACTGAACGAAGCTCGGCCGCTGGACTTTGGGCATTGGGCAGCGCACAAATTGGAATCGATGAGCACATCCGAAATCGCTCATGGCGATGCCGTTGCGATTGGCATTGCACTTGACTGCCAATATGCGCTCCAAATGAAAATGCTCGCTCAAAAAGATTTCACGCGCATCATCGCTTGCCTGCAAGCGCTCAAGCTTCCAACGTGGCATCCGATTCTTTCACAGACAGATCAACTTCTGCGAGGACTCGAAGAGTTTCGAGAGCACCTTGGTGGCCGAATGAACATCACTCTTCTGCGGGCCATTGGTGAATCCACCGAAGTTCATCAAATGGATTCGGACGTTGTTGCTGCATCGGCGAAGGCTCTTGCACCCTAGAATCTGACGTATGGCAACTTCTCTCACGACAAACAAGATCGTGGACCAATACTTTTTAGAGCACCGCGCAAAGGTGCTTGATATTGCAGCATTTCTTGATCGCTTTGATCGAGCTGCCGCTTCTGAGGGAGTTGCAGGATCCGCAACAACGACTGATGTGCGAGTTCGTGCATTGTGCGCTGCGCTTGATCTGCTGCGCGACGGACAGTCAGATCGCGCGCGACGCTCGCTGGAACTGTGGAGCGATCATTCTGTAGAACCAATTGCGAAAGCTGGAATGAAGGGTGCAGTTGGCGCTGTGCCACTTCCCTGATATCGAGAACAATATGTATATCGACCCTCATATTCATATGGTTTCGCGAACAACTGATGACTATCAGCGCATGGCGTTGGCGGGTTGTGTTGCAATCACCGAGCCCGCATTCTGGGCGGGATACGATCGATCATGCGCTCAGGGCTTTATGGACTATTTTCGGCAGTTGACCGAGACCGAGCCAAAGCGTGCAGCGCAGTTTGGAATTCAACACCACACATGGCTCTGCATTAATCCAAAGGAGAGTGAAGACATTGGTCTCGCTCGCGAAGTGCTTGCGGAGATCCCGAATTTTCTTGATCGACCAAATGTGCTTGGGATTGGTGAAATCGGGCTCAACAAAAATTCGCGCAATGAGTTGATCGTGTTGGAGGAACACATTGCTCTTGCGAAAAGTCATGACCTGCTGATCTTGGTGCACACTCCGCACTTGGAAGACAAGATGAAAGGCACGCGAATGATTATGGATGCAATCAAAGATCATGGAGTCGATCCTGGGCGCGTACTGATCGATCATGTTGAAGAGCACACCGTTCGACTCGTTCTTGATCGTGGATTCTGGGCGGGGATGACGCTCTATCCAGACACGAAGTGCACTCCACAACGAGCAACCGATATCTTCGAAATGCACGGAACAGATCGAATGTGGATCAACTCGGCTGCAGATTGGGGAATCAGCGATCCGCTCGCCGTGCCGAAGTGCCGAGACGAAATGCGCAGACGTGGTCACTTGGACGCGATTATTCGTAAGGTCTCCTTTGATAATCCGCAAAAGTTTCTTTCGCAGTCTGGGCGATTTCGCGTGCAATGAATATTCGCAATTTCATTTTTGCGGGCGCGGTGTGTGTGGCATGTTCGCTTACCGCATTTGGACAGACGGTTCCAAAGGGTGATGCGCCAGCAACGCCTACAAAATCTGAGGCGAAACCAACGGCGATCAAGACGGGAAGTTCGTCCAATCTTGTCATAGTCATTCCACTGAAAGGGATTGTTGGCCCAACACTCGATGGTGATGAATGGTTCAGTGCAACAGATTTTAAGAAGACACTCGAAAAAGCTGAAAAACAAAAACCCGCCGGGGTGATTCTTGAAATTAATAGCCCTGGTGGAAGAGTGGATGTTGAAGAGCAAATTATTCAGGCGATACTCGATAGTGCTGGGCGGGGTACACGAATTGTTGCGTGGGTCACCGATGCCGGAAGCGCTGCCGCATTGATCACAATTGCATGCAAAGAAATATTTGTCAAGCCATCTTCACGCATCGGCGCAGCAGTCACGATCGTCAGCGGAAGCAAGGGAACATCTTCATTGAAGAAATTGATGCAAGGAGACGAAGAACTTGCCGCAAAATATGAATCGTTTCAGAGTGCGATTCACAAAGCTGCGGCGGAAGCAACTGGACGATCCCCCGCCATTGCCGCCGCGATGCGCGATATGT